>NZ_JBMDIJ010000093.1:0-22610 GCF_057808595.1 Pseudomonas sp. FG98
CGGGCGGCGATCCGATTGCCGGCGATGCGCCGCGCGGGCGGCGCTCGATCTTGAGAACGCTGAAAATCCCTCGGCATGCGCCAGCCATCACTGAACACGCCCTGGATAAAAAGCAAAGCGCCGACACTCCCAAAGGAGTGCCGGCGCCTATGTCACTAACGCATCAGACCGCAGCCTGACCCTCGGCCAGGAAGAACCAGGTCTCCAGCACGGAGTCCGGGTTCAGCGACACGCTTTCGATGCCCTGCTCCATCAGCCACTTGGCCAGGTCCGGGTGGTCCGAAGGGCCCTGGCCGCAAATGCCGATGTACTTGCCAGCCTTGTTGCACGCCTGGATGGCGTTGGCCAGCAGCTTCTTGACCGCCGGGTTACGCTCGTCGAACAGGTGGGCGATGATCCCGGAGTCGCGGTCCAGGCCCAGGGTCAGCTGGGTCAGGTCGTTGGAACCGATGGAGAAGCCGTCGAAGTATTCGAGGAACTCGTCGGCCAGGATGGCGTTGGATGGCAGTTCGCACATCATGATCACGCGCAGGCCGTTGACGCCACGGCCCAGGCCGTTCTCGGCAAGCAGGTCGACCACCTGGCTGGCTTCGCCCAGGGTACGGACGAACGGCACCATGATCTCGACGTTGGTCAGGCCCATCTCGTTGCGCACACGCTTCAGCGCACGGCATTCCAGCTCGAAGCAGTCACGGAACGACTCGCTGATGTAGCGCGAGGCACCGCGGAAGCCCAGCATCGGGTTCTCTTCTTCCGGCTCGTACAGCTTGCCGCCGATCAGGTTGGCGTATTCGTTGGACTTGAAGTCCGACAGACGCACGATGACCTTCTTCGGCCAGAACGCCGCGGCCAGGGTGCTGATGCCCTCGACCAGCTTCTCGACATAGAAATCGACCGGGTCGTTATAGCCGGCGATGCGCTTGTCGACGCTGTCCTTCAGCTCTTGCGGCAGGCCCGCGTAGTTCAGCAGTGCTTTCGGGTGCACGCCGATCATGCGGTTGATGATGAATTCCAGACGGGCCAGGCCCACACCGGCGTTCGGCAGCTGGGCGAAGTCGAAGGCGCGGTCCGGGTTGCCGACGTTCATCATGATCTTGAACGGCAGCTCGGGCATGGCGTCCACCGAGTTCTGCTTGACGTCGAAGCCCAGCTCGCCCTCGAAGATGAAGCCGGTATCGCCCTCGGCGCAGGAAACGGTCACGCCCTGGCCATCCTTCAGCACCTGGGTGGCGTTGCCGCAACCCACAACTGCAGGAATACCCAGCTCACGAGCGATGATCGCCGCGTGGCAGGTACGGCCGCCGCGGTTGGTAACGATGGCGCTGGCGCGCTTCATCACCGGCTCCCAGTCCGGGTCGGTCATGTCGGAGACCAGTACGTCGCCTGGCTGGACCTTGTCCATTTCCGATACGTCGTGGATCACGCGGACCTTGCCGGCGCCGATGCGCTGGCCGATGGCACGGCCTTCAACCAGCACGGTGCCCTTCTCTTTCAGCAGGTAGCGCTCCATCACGTTGGCGCTGGCGCGGCTCTTCACGGTTTCCGGACGGGCCTGAACGATGTACAGCTGGCCGTCGTCACCGTCCTTGGCCCACTCGATGTCCATCGGACGCTGGTAGTGCTTCTCGATGATCATCGCCTGCTTGGCCAGCTCGGCCACTTCGGCGTCGCTCAGGCAGAAACGGGCGCGGTCAGCCTTGTCGACATCGACGGTCTTGACCGAACGACCGGCCTTGGCTTCGTCGCCGTAGACCATCTTGATCGCCTTGCTGCCCAGGTTGCGGCGCAGGATCGCCGGACGGCCGGCTTCGAGGGTGTTCTTGTGCACATAGAATTCGTCGGGGTTGACCGCGCCTTGTACGACGGTCTCACCCAGGCCGTAGGCGCCGGTGATGAACACCACGTCGCGGAAGCCGGATTCAGTATCCAGGGTGAACATCACGCCGGCCGTTCCGGTTTCCGAACGGACCATGCGCTGCACGCCGGCGGACAGGGCCACCAGCTTATGGTCGAAGCCCTGGTGCACGCGGTAGGAAATGGCGCGGTCGTTGAACAAGGAAGCGAACACTTCCTTGGCGGCGCGGATCACGTTGTCCACGCCGCGAATGTTCAGGAAGGTTTCTTGCTGGCCGGCGAAGGAAGCGTCCGGCAGGTCTTCGGCGGTGGCGGAAGAGCGCACGGCCACGGCCATGTTCTCGTTGCCGTTGGCCATCTCGGCGAAGGCGGTGCGGATCTCGGCGTCGAGGCGCGCCGGGAACTCGGCGTCCATCACCCACTGGCGGATCTGTGCGCCGGTCTTGGCCAGGGCGTTGACATCGTCTACGTCCAGGGCGTCGAGAGCCTCATGGATCTTCGCGTTCAGACCGCTCTGCTCAAGGAAATCACGGTACGCCTGAGCCGTAGTGGCAAAGCCGCCGGGGACGGATACACCGGCGCCCGCGAGGTTACTGATCATCTCGCCCAGGGATGCGTTCTTGCCCCCCACATGCTCCACATCATGGACGCCGAGCTTATCGAGGGAAACTACGTACTCTACCAAGGTGATCTCTCCACTAACTGTATTGGAAAAGCTCAGGACGCCGGCGCCCCCTGGGGGCTGGCCGGGCGCTTGTGGCCTGGACCTGGAAAATAAGTGAGAATGCCGACGATGTCGTAACGATGGCGTTCGGCAAACCGAACCTATCATATCCAAGAATCGTCACCAGCTTAAGGCCCATGGCGCAAATGAAACGATCTGCCTTCTTCATTTCCGACGGCACCGGCATCACCGCGGAGACCCTCGGGCAAAGTCTGCTAGCCCAATTCGAGAACATTCCGTTCAACAAGTTCACCCGTCCCTACATCGACACGGTGGACAAGGCGCGGGTCATGGTGCAGCAGATCAACGCCGCGGCAGAGCGGGATGGGGTGCGGCCGATCATCTTTGACACCATCGTCAACCAAGACATCCGCGAGGTTTTGGCGACGTCGAACGGGTTCATGATCGACATCTTCTCCACGTTCCTCGCGCCGCTGGAGCAGGAGCTGACGGCCCATTCGTCGTATTCCGTGGGGAAATCGCACTCGATTGGCGGGAACTCCAATTATATGGAGCGGATTGAGGCGGTGAACTTTGCGCTGGATAACGATGATGGGGCGCGGACGCATTACTACGACAAGGCGGATCTGATTCTGGTGGGGGTTTCGCGGTGTGGGAAGACGCCTACTTGTCTGTACATGGCTATGCAGTTTGGGATTCGGGCTGCGAACTATCCGCTGACCGAGGATGACATGGAGCGGCTGCAGTTGCCGGCGGCGCTAAAGAACCACCAACACAAGCTGTTCGGCCTGACTATCGACCCGGACCGTTTGACTGCCATTCGTCACGAACGTAAACCGAACAGCCGATACGCCAGTTTCGCCCAATGCGAGTTCGAGGTCCGTGAGGTAGAGAACCTCTTCCGTCGCGAGAATATCCCGCACATCAACTCCACTCATTTTTCGGTGGAGGAGATTTCGGCGAAGATTTTGGTAGAGAAAGGGGTGGAGCGGCGGTTTAAGTAAACGAGGCTTGCAAGACGCAGCCTAGTGCCCTACTCAAGCTTGGCTGCGATGCAATACCTGAAAGCACTTCTTTACATTCAATAACAGCTCACCACCATCATTGCTTGAAAACCGCCAGCTAGCAGCTTGTAAGGAAGATGGCACGAGCTTGAATCCGCAAAATATGAGGCTCCCGCGTGGCTCGATGATATCTATAGGTCGAACTGCCTAGAATGATCAATGCAATCCAACAATTGGGTTACGAGTTCGGAATCACTAGCTGCGCTAGCAGATTGCTCTAAACTCCTAATGCAGTTTTGGACCAGCGGAGACCAGCGCCCTTTCGCCTGCTTGCTCAGCACAGACAGAATACTCTCTTCAGACACATCAATTTTCTTGTAAGCATCAAGTTCCTCACGAAGTACCGAATCCAGCTCCTCTTTCACCGGCACGTCGCCAATGAGTGCTTGCTCATCCTCAAACGTCTCAACTCCAGAATGCTTCACAGTAACGCACTGCACAGCACCAAGAAACTCTGAAACAGCTAGACTTGCACCAAGGCTCAGGCATCTTACCGTTCCCAGATGAGTGTTACGACGAGGCGAATGGGGCAGGTAAAAATCTACATGCTCTCCCTCCCCTAGTACGAGATCGCTCCACTCCCGCAATGTGTAGCCATCAGAGATCCGCGGGTAGTTTTTTCGCGACTGCAGCCGTGATATTGCCTGATCACTTAACGAGGCCGGATCGACAAGAACACCGTACTTGCGCATCAAATCATGGGTTACCTTCAGCCGGGGAGCCAGAAGATCAGAACTCACCTCAAGCTTGTATGATTCACCTATCTGACTACCAACCTCCTTGAGATTATCCAGTAATTTTGCAAGAACATTTTGCTCACTAGAGGCATCTGGGATAATCCATTCATTAGCCAGCGCTACAGCCTCCCTCGACACTTCAACATCTGATTTTGAAAGCGCTCCCATGACCTGCTCCTCTAAAGTAGTTGATACGGTATCGCTCAAAATGTGAGTGACACACTGTGTAGGTCGGAGTAGCTGCATCTGCATCAACCACAGGATCCGGCTACCCACCCAGCGCTAGCCCCTTCATCGACGCCAACGGGCAAGCCCTGTACTCTGAAAAAAAACGTTGGCATTATTGGCAAAGCGCCATCATCGCGCAAATCTAGCAATTCCTGACGAGAGAGCTCAAAAGTGATAGTGCGGGTCATGATCGCCGGACGCGAGATTGATCGAATCGAGTCCGCGCAGCGAGGCGTTAACGGCGAGTATTTGGTTCGATATAGAAGAAGGATTTGGCCAGTCGACAATGGCTGCATTCACGTGGACTCGCTTCCAGCTATCCCCATGCTTTCGCATGCCAAGCAGAAGAATCACGACTATTTGAGCCTAGCCGAATCACCTCTGCCGACACGACTCATCGACTGCACTGGCTTGCTAAGGTCTGAATTTCCTGCGCTGGGTGACGCTGCGATACTCTCGATTGCAACTCTTGCCCAGGTGGGATTGGATCTGCTTGCCAAAGAAACACTTTTGGACTTTCTCGACCTTATCAATTCCGACAACCAGCCCCGCGATGATGCCCCTTCCAACGCGCCTACCCTAGCCAACGATCTCGATACGGAACCAATGAACGTCTCAACTCTAGGCTCCAATGTGAAGGAGACTGATGAGTGGGCTGTGGATTGGTTACCGCAAAAAGCTTGGGAAGCGCCCGAGCAGGACGATAGCGAACTGAGGGGGCTTGCAAAAGATGCCCAAGCCCGGATTGGCATGCAAAGGTCCCACTCACTCGGCACCAGCGCCATTGATTTTGGCGAATTAGCAGACGACGAAGAGTGGTTGATAGGCACCGCGGCTTCGAAGGTTCCTGTCAACGCTACTCGAGAAGAAACTGCTGGTACCGTTGTCAGTGCGTCGGTGACTGAGGCCTCCGAATCCAAGACAGCTTCACTTCCAGCACAGCACCTGTCTTTCATCGTTGAGCAAGCGTCGCTTCTGAACGAGACCTCTCTGGAGGTACTCAGATATTTCATGGACAATCCAGGAGACAACAGTTCTCATGCGGAATCCGTCACAGGCTGCTCTCGTGGCATGATCAACGGCTTGCTCAATGGAACGCTAAGCCGTTACGTAAAGAAAACAAGCTCTGGAGGATGGTCATGCCACACATGGGTTCCGGATGTGATGGCCGTCCTTGATCATCGCCAGTGAATGGGCTCGATGAATCACTGGGCACTACCGCGGCTTTGGAGATCGAGCAATATGCTTGCGAGCGGAGCTGAGGAGCATTTGATTTCGCACTCCCATATGACCAGCACTGACCACCCTGCTTCCTCCAAAGCGGCCTGGCTCCGAATGTCTCGTTCGACGTTGTACTCGAATTTTTTTGCCCAAAAATCACCATTTGTCTTGGGTGTAGTCGCGTACTTGCATCCTGGGTGCCGATGCCAGAAGCAGCCATGTACAAATATACAGGTCATGAATTTGGGCAGTACAATATCCGGGCTTCCAGGGAGGTCCCTACGATGAAGCCGAAACCGATAACCGTTGGCATGCAGAAATCTCCGGACAACCATCTCTGGCTTGGTGTTCTGCCCCTTGATGCCCGCCATCATCCGAGAGCGGGTTGTCGTGTCAACGATGTCCATTCATCACCTTTTTAAACAGTGTGATTTTATGAGCCGTACCTATCCCATCCAAGTGGTCGATCTCTTTGCCGGACCTGGCGGGCTTGGAGAGGGTTTTTCCTCACATTGCAGTGGCGGCAGTGAGTCCTTCGAAATCAAGGTATCCGCCGAGATGGAGTCATCCGCACACTCTACACTCCGTCTTAGAGCGTTCTATCGTTTGCTTAAACGCGAGCGTCCCGAGAACCTAGAAGACTATTACCACTTCTGTGAAACCGCTGACGTTGAAAAACCTTACACCGAAAGCAGCTATTCCGCATGGCGCCAAGCCGAAAGCGAAGCTCAGCAGATCGAGTTAGGCACACCGGAGGGCAACACCAAGCTAGATCAACTCCTTAAGGATCGCTTGGACGAGTCCAAACCTTGGGTTTTGATCGGCGGCCCACCGTGTCAAGCGTATTCTGTAGTAGGTAGAGCAAGAAATAAAGGCAAGCTCGATTACAAACCCGAAAACGACCATCGACATTTTCTTTACCGCGAATACCTGAGAATCATTCAGCAAAAGAGGCCTGCAATATTTGTGATGGAGAATGTGAAAGGCATTCTTTCATCGACAGTCGGAGGCCAAAGTATGTTCCCTCAAATACTTCGTGATTTGGCCGACCCAGATGCCGCTTGTGGGAAAAGCACAACCGGCCCCAAGTATCGAATTTGCTCTTTGGTATCAGACGATATCTACGAAAGCGGAGCCTCTCCCGATAGTGTATCGCCAGCTAACTATATAATTCATGCTGAAAAATTTGGCATACCTCAAGCAAGGCATCGAGTCATATTACTTGGTGTATCCGAAGAGTACACAAACGCCGTAACTGAACACAAACTATCCACCTGTGCAGCTCCGAGCATAGATCAAGTAATCGGAAATCTACCCCCTTTACGCAGCACTCTTTCTAGGCAAGTAGACTCATCAGATCTATGGGCTGAAACCATAAGAAATCATTTGGCGGAGCTCGCTATAGCAAGTAGTGAAGTTGATGAAAGCTTTAAACTGGCAAACCGCTTGAAAATAATGAGCAAGTCTTTTTCAAGCAATGGATGGAGCAATGGCGGCCTGCGAGTGATGAAGCGTCCAGAATGGGACGGCAAGACAACGACGCACCTGGACCAGTGGCTTGCCGACGATCGGTTGCGCTTCTGGCTTAATCATGAAGCTAGAGGGCATATGAGCTCTGATCTCCGCCGGTACGTTTATGCTGCTGTATTCGCAGATATCAGAAAGCGCTCCCCCAAAGGTCACGACGATTTCAACCTCCCTGGGCTTGAACCCGACCACAAAAACTGGAGAACCGGTAAGTTTAGTGATCGCTTTAGAGTACAGCGCGCTGGCGTACCTGCCACGACTATCACAAGCCATATCGCGAAAGATGGCCACTATTTCATTCACTACGATGCCAAGCAGTGCAGAAGCCTCACTGTACGAGAGGCCGCGCGACTACAGACCTTCCCAGATAACTATTTTTTCTTGGGCAATAGAACCCAGCAGTATCACCAAGTGGGTAATGCCGTACCTCCATTACTAGCATCTCAAATCGCGGACATTGTGGTGCGAATTCTGCAGAGTGGGAAAAATACAGCACCCGCCCTAAGTCAGCCTATCAAGCAGTTCAGCATGTTCGAAACGGAGAGCTAACATGAGGTCCCAGCAGTTCAAGAGCCGTAATGCGCCACCCAAAGCTAGTGCAATGGTCGAGGCGCTGCGTGGCTTAGGATATAACGTGCAAACTGCGCTGGCCGATATTATTGATAACAGTATCGCTGCTGGTGCCAGCGAGATTTATCTCGACTTCCACTGGGCTGAGAATGAAAGCCGAATATCCTGCCTTGACAATGGCAGCGGGATGAATTCCCAGCAATTAGACCGCGCAATGAGGTTAGGCGAGCGAAGCCCTTTGGAGGAACGATCCTCCACCGATCTCGGCCGCTTCGGCATGGGTCTAAAAACCGCCTCATTTTCTCAATGCCGGAGACTGACGGTTGCCACTATCGGTACTGACGGCCTACAGACGTTACGCTGGGATCTGGACTACTTGGCGGCTAGTCAAGATGACGGCTGGCATCTTCTGGAAGGCCCTAACCCTGGATCAGAAGAGTATCTCAACGCGTTGTCAGAGATTAAACATGGCACTTTCGTCCTATGGGAGGTTCTAGATCGGGTGATAACACCGGGAAGTACTGCCAGGGACTTTCTCAATATAGCGGATAACGTTGAACAACACCTTGGGATGGTTTTCCACCGCTACCTCGAGGGCAATCGACCTCGACTGAGAATCTACCTAAATAAGCACCCTGTAAAACCATGGGACCCATTCGAGAGCGGACATCCGGCAAAACCCTTCAATCCGCCTCCTTTTAAACATCCGAGCATTTCAGGTGTAGTCGCCGAGTGCCATGTTCTCCCTCACAAAGACAGACTCACAACGACAGAGTTTGATGCTCTTTCAGGTCCAGAAGGTTGGACTGCCCAGCAAGGATTCTATGTCTATCGAAACGAACGCTTATTGGTAGCTGGTAGCTGGCTAGGGCTTGGTTCCGGACGGTCTTGGACCAAAGATGAAGCGCACAGATTAGCGAGAATTCGTGTCGACATTCCCAATTCAGCAGACGCCGATTGGAAGATTGATATTCGAAAATCCACTGCTAGGCCTCCGGTGTACTTGCGCCCTTGGTTGACTACCTTGGCCGAAGAAACCAGAAGCAGAGCAAGGCGAGCTTTCGCCCATCGTGGCAAGCCGATTCTGCTGGGAAAAAATCAGCTCATCGAAGCATGGAAAGCTGAAAAACTAGCAAGCGGTATACGTTACCGCGTAGATCCTGATCATCCAGCCATCAGAGCAGTGCTGGACGATGCAGGGGCGATGCTTCCACAAATAAAAGCGATGTTACGTGTTATCGAGGAGACAGTCCCAGTTCAACGCATCTGGATTGATACTGCGGAAAATAAAGACACTCCATCTACAGGATTCGAGCAAGCACCTCCCGAGGAGGTACTTGCTCATCTAGAAACACTTTACAAGAATTATGTCCAGAGGAAAGGGTATTCGCCTTCCGCAGCCAAGGCCCAGCTACGTATAACTGAACCATTCCACTCTTTCCCAGTATTGATTGACTCACTTCCTGATACTTTCTAATGGAGCTAGACCTCAAATGTCCGAAGACAAAAAATGGACTGTAGTCAAAATAATTCAAGATCTTCTTTCGGATATTGATGATAAAACACTGATAACCCCCCAGCGAATCACTCAAGAAATAGATGCTTTGGTTAAGTATCGCCCCCCGCTAGGCGAAGGCCTCGACCGCATTGCGGTAGTAGAAGAATTGATACGACGAAATAGCATATGGATTGGTGACGACTCATCGTTGATCAATATGGAAGGCCATATTCCTTGGTTAACAAGCGAGCGCAAGCAGGATTGGCGGTACTGGAGACGTTACCGAGAATGGCAAGAAAGAAAATTGCCATGGAAAGCTATAGAAGGGCTTGATAAAGCCACCGACAAAACTCTATCGATGCTGGAGGATCCGACTCGGGAAGGATCCTGGGATCGCCGCGGCATGGTAGTGGGTCATGTTCAGTCAGGCAAAACTGCTAACTATACCGGACTGATCTGCAAGGCCGCTGACGCAGGGTACAAAATAATTATTGTACTGGCAGGCCTGCACAACAATTTGCGCTCGCAGACTCAAATGCGACTGGATGAAGGATTCCTCGGCTACGAAACAACCGCGGAGAAAAAAGACGGCCCCAAACACCCAATAGGTGTCGGGATCATTGATAGCTCGCATGAGCTACGCCCTCAGTATGTGACCAACAGGTCCGAGACAGGTGACTTCAATCTTAACTTCGTCAGGAACTTAGGGGTCTCTCCAGAAAGCAAGCCTTGGCTATTTGTAGTCAAAAAAAATAAATCAATCCTGACTAGACTACGAAACTGGCTTCATAACCATGTTGCTCGATCAACAGACCCTGAAACCAAACTACCTTTGATCACACATCTGCCACTGCTGGTAATTGATGATGAAGCAGACCATGCATCCGTGGACACGGGAGAGAAAGTAATTGGCGCCGACGGCAAGCCAGACCTAGAACACGAACCCACAGCGATCAACCGCCTCATAAGACAAATTCTACATTCATTCTCTCGCAAGGCTTATGTAGGATATACTGCAACCCCATTTGCAAATATATATATCCACGAACATGGCGAAACAAAAAAAGAAGGACCAGATCTTTTTCCAGCAGCCTTTATAACGAATCTATCGGCCCCCTCAAATTACATAGGGCCTTCCAAAGTATTTGGCCTAGCTAGTGAAAATGGTCGTGAAGGAGCACTGGACCTTGTTCGTCTCGTAAAAGATCATTGTTCCGAAGATGGTAAAAAAGGATGGATGCCTGTCGGGCACAAGAGCAACTACCAGCCGTCAACCCCTATGCCAGCATCTCTTGTGGAGGCAATACACAGCTTTATTCTAGCTTGCACAATCCGGAAGCTAAGGGGCCAAGGTAACCAGCATTCCTCAATGCTGGTACACGTAACACGCTTCAATGCTGTTCAACAGTGCGTATACGATCAGATCGAAGACTATATCTCCCATCTTAATCAACGAATAAAGCGTAAAATTGATCATCATGACTTTATTGATGACCTCAGTCGCTTGTGGGACAGAGACTTTTTGCCGGCTAGCCAGCGAACCGCGAAGCAGAACCCTGAAGAAAGAATCTATGGCTCACTCCAAACTTGGGAGGAGATAGAAGCACAGCTCCCTGATATATTGGACCAAATTGATGTGCGCATGATAAACGGCACAGCAAAAGACGCATTAGATTATGCCGACGACTCCTCTGGACTTAAAGTAATTGCAGTCGGCGGCGATAAGCTTGCACGTGGTCTGACCCTCGAAGGTCTCTGTGTCAGCTATTTCCTCCGGGCCTCAAAGATGTACGATACGCTGATGCAAATGGGGCGGTGGTTTGGCTATCGTCCTGGCTACATAGACCTCTGCCGGCTTTACACCACAGAGGACTTGGTAGACTGGTTCGAACACATAGCCGATGCAGCCGAGGAACTGAGGTCCGAGTTTGATTACATGACAGACAGCGGTCTGACACCTCGCGACTACGGATTGAAAGTCAAATCTCACCCTGTTCTCATGGTGACATCTCCGCTCAAAATGAGAACTGGACGAACACTATACCTATCATTTAGCGGGGAGCTTGTTGAAACCGTAGCTTTTTATAAAACTGAGGAAAAGCTAAAGTCAAATCTAGCCGCCTTTGATAGCCTAACTAACAATATTGGAACCCCTCACCCCATACCCGAGCAGGTAAGACCCGGCCGCATAGACAAGTGGAATGGCGCTAGCTGGAACAACGTTCCCGCACAACCTGTTATAGACTTCCTAAGATCATATAAGACTCACCCTGACTCTCGAAAAGTTCGCAGTGATCTGCTAGCAGACTTCATTGAAAAAATGAGCCTATCAGGTGAGCTTAACAGTTGGACTATAGCCGTTATCGGTGGAGGCGCTCAAAACAGACAGAACGTATCTGGGTACTCTATTAAACGAATGAAACGCTCTAATAGCGCACCGGACAACGAGGACAAATATTCAATCGGCCGCTTGCTGTCACCGCCCGATGAGGCTATCGATCTGGACGAAGCTTCTTGGACGGCCGCACTATCAAGCACACAAAAGGCATGGAAGCCGGATCCAACGAGAAAGAGAGGAAACAGTTATCCAGAAGTACCAAGTGGACCATTTATTAGACGGGTTCGCGGTCAAGGTGCTGACGGAGTGAAAGCTCATCCAGAACGAGGTTTGCTTCTACTCTATATCTTGGATCTAGAGTCATCTAATGTTCATGGTATCGATATACCCGCAATTGGCTTCGGCATCAGCTTCCCCGCGAGCAGCACGCATAAATCTGTCCCTTATGTCGTAACTAATATCCTCTGGGAGCAGGAGTATGGCGGTAGTGAATAGCACCGACATCCAAGGAATCTGGAAGGCTCTCCCCGGAGGAGCCACCACGCTTGGCTGGCGAACTATCGACTTTCTCAAAGCGGGTAGTTGCCAAATTAAGCTCGCACGACACTCGCCGAGCAACGAAGAAGCTGTCCTAGTAGGGTTCGCATCAACCAAAATACCTCCTGCGTCTCGCTTACCGAAAGGACAAGGCTTTCGCATAGAGCGCGCGAATCTCGGTGAAACGCAAAATTCTTATCAGTGGCTGGCGATTATAAGACAGCCATCCGGACCATTGGATTTGTTTGCGGCAGTCGTTTCCGACCTGGCGGGCCTCATAACTGCTTCTGGAACGGCCGCCGAGAACCAGATCTATCAGGGTCTACTGGCTCGCATCCGAGGCTGGCAAGAGTTCATGCGCAAAGGCCACGACGGATTAACTGGTGAGTCCGAGCAGGGACTGGTAGGCGAGCTCTGTCTAATACGCAGACTAGTAGGAGAGGGTGTCCATCCATTTTCTATAATGGATGCTTGGAAAGGTCCACAAGACGGGCTGCATGATTTTATTTTCGAAACCGGCTCTATCGAAGTAAAGTCGACTATAGCCCTTGAGGGATTTCCTGTAACTATCGCTTCACTCGACCAGCTCGATGATTCTCATAGTTCCCCTCTCTATTTAGCCGGTATCCGCTTGGAAGTAAATGAATCAGGCATTACTTTGCCGGAGCTGGTGGAGAGTTTAAGAACTATTTTTCACGCTGACTCCGCCACACTGAAAGAATTTAACTCAAACCTTATCCATGCTGGCTATTTCGACATTCATCAGGACACATATATCCGCCGCTTTTCAGCTCAAGAACTAAAATTAATTCTCATAACCCCTAAATTCCCAAGATTAACACCCGCAAACACTCCCCCGGCGATCAGATGGGCAAAATATCAAATAGACATTGCATCCATAGAAACTGAGACACTCTCATTGCCAGCAGCATTAAGAAACATTGGAGTCATCTGATGGAACTGTTAGACTTTTTGCAAGAAATCCAAAGCGAAATCCGGGATGAACTAAAAAAGGGTCATGAGCCTGGTAAAATCCCAATGTCTGCCGAGGAACTTTTTACTGAACAGGTAATGAATCATCTTTCGGAACAAGGAATTACTTTTGACACAACCGTATGCCACTATGAAGCGAAGCCTGGAACCCAAAAAGTCAAGCTAAGTGGCTATGCTGTATCCGACACTACTGACGAGAATGGAAATCCAGATCGCCTTGACCTCTTCGTGAGCTTATATAAAGGTTCTGAAGAAATTGAAAATCTGGCTGACTCAGAAGTGGCTCGCGCAGCGACTCAAGGATTAAATTTTCTTCGATTTTGCGCGAAAAACCAACTATCCACCAAGCTTGACGCGACTAACAACGTCTACTCTCTCGTAACTGAAATCGAGAGGATTTTTTTGACCTTAGACAGCATCCGAATTTTCATAATTACCGATGCAAAAGTAAAAACCAGAGATTATTCCCCTCAAGAAATTGAAGGAAAACAAGTCAGAGTTGAACTAATGGACATCCAACGCCTTTTCAATCACTGGCAACAAGGCCGCCCAAGGGATGAACTAGTAGTAAACTTTAATGAACTCTGCGGAAGTGCTTTACCAAGTGTTTGGGTTCCCGGATCAGCAAATGAAGAATATGACTACGCCCTTACAGCAATACCAGGAAATGCGCTACGCGCACTGTACGAAAAGTATGGCCCAAGAATACTAGAAGCTAACGTTAGATCGTTTCTAGGGGTAGGCGCAAAAGGTGTTAACAAAGGAATTCGAGATACCTTACGAGAGACACCCGAGCGATTCATGGCCTACAACAACGGGATTGTAATCGTCGCAGACGCAGGAAAGCTCGATAGAACTATCGAGGGCTCACTGGGAATATCATGGCTACAGGGGATGCAAATTGTCAATGGGGGCCAGACTACAGCCTCTATTTATTTCGCCAAAAGGAAACTACCTGAACTAGATCTCGACAAAGTTAGAGTTCCCGCAAAAATAATAATACTCAAGTCCGATCAAAGTGATCCAGAAGAGTTGATTTCAAAAATCTCACGTTTTGCTAACAGCCAAAACGTAGTCAAGCAGTCTGACCTATCGGCCAACAAGCCCTTCCATCGCGAGTTGGAAAAACTGTCCACGCGAGTATATTGCCCAGATGGAGTTGGGCGCTGGTTCTACGAGCGTTCCACAGGTAGCTACAAGGTCATGCTGGAAAAAAATACAACAACCGCCACCCAGAAGAAAAAGCTCCAAGCAGAAATTCCTCCATCGCGCAAACTCACGAAACCTGACGTCGCAAAATTTATTTTCGCTTGGGACCAAAAGCCGCATGTAGTAAGCCTCGGAGCGCAGAAAAACTTCCAAGCCTTTATGGCTGAAATTTCAGAAATTGAAGATACAGGAAGCGATACGACCCCCAACACAGAAACTTACAAGCAGATAATTTCCAAGGCCATCATTTTCAAGTCGGCGCATCGAATTATCAGACCTCTATTTCCTGCTTTTCAGGCCAATATTACTGCGTATACCGTATCACTTTTGGCGGCAAAGCTTGGAAGGCAATTTCAATTCGAAAAAGTATGGCAAGCGCAACGTGTTTCGCCACAACTGGAACGACAAATTTCCATTTGGGCTCACGAAGTCAACGAAGCACTGCACGCAGGCTCCAGTGGAAGAATGATTTCCGAGTGGGCAAAAAAACCTGAGTGCTGGGACTATGTATTACGAAACCGATACTCCGAGAAAATTGATGTCATTCCCGAAGCACCATAACATCATTAAAAACTGCCATTTATTAAACCTATCTTATAGTAAATAGGGGGCAGAAGCTTACGGGCCGATCAAACGGCCCATAAGCAACGCCATAGACTCAACTATGACTATTTTGCGCTGCGACTCCACCCAACAACGACTCCACCAACGCCTGCGCAATCTCCAACGAGTGATAAGTAGCCCAAGCCAACCCACCCACCGCCCTATCCGCCTGCTCACAAACCTGCGTATTAGTCTCGAACGCCGACTTCAAGGTCATCGACAGATGCACCAGTGCATCCTCAATATCCACCCCATCACAAACCGCAAACAGCGGCTTATGCCCATCATTACAAGCACTGAAATGCGTATGAACCGTGGTAAACCGCGGTGGGTCCGGAACGATTTTCTTCATGACAAACTCCTCTGGTCTAAAAAGGATTGCCACGACCCGGCTGTCAAACCGAAGGGGTGGCAACTGTGCGCGGGTTGACAGACCAGGGACCATGAGGAGAAAAACCTGGCGCGCCCGAAGGCGCCCACACGCACAGCCGCCATAACGGGTGGCGTCTCCTCGAAAACGGTCTTCAGGCCTGTCAAAGCCAGTCATTGCAGGGCAATGACCGATGCAGCCTAGGTGTGTAAACCCGGTAGGTTGTTCAGGGAAATGCGACTGATGGGCGGGCAGTAGCTCAGGCTTGAGTGAGGCCTGTGCCAGTTGTAATGGTGGAGCCAAAACACCAAATGCTGCGTTCGCTGCTCGGAGCTCTCATAGCTCCGGGCGTAAGCCCACTCTCGTAGGCTCGTTTGAATGAAGCGCTCCGCTTTGCCATTGGTACGTGGGGTATAGGGCTTGATGCGGATATGTCGCAATCCCAAACGTCGGCACAACCGGCGAAAGTGGTCTGACAGGTAGCAACTACCGTTGTCAGTCATGACTCGAATGAATCGGATATTCAAAGAGCGGTAGTACCGTACGGCCTGAAGCAGAGCTTTGCAGGCGGTGACCCCTTTCTGATTGGCATGCACGCTTGAAAATGCGATGCGCGAGGCATCGTCGATGGCGACATGGACGTATTCCCAGCCGGCCCCGTCCGAGCCCATCGCCCTGGTCCCTGTAATCCGATGCCCTGGCCTCCAGAAGCGAGCCAACTTCTTGATATCCAAGTGCAACATGTCGCCTGGCTGAGCATATTCATATCGCCTGATCGGCGGAGCGGGCTCCAGCTCGGGAAGCCGATTAAATCCCAGCCTCTGGAGTAAACGAGCGACGGTACTGGTTGCGATTCCTAGCTCTTGAGAAATGTTCTGGTAGGTGTATCGAGCCTTACGCTTCTCGATCAATTGCAGCAAGGTTTGCTCTGGTGTGGCGTGAGGGCAAGTGTGAGGACGGGAGCTTCGGTCCAGCATTCCCGCCTCACCCTCCTCGCGATAGCGTCGTAGCCACTTATAGGCGGTACGCACGCTGACGCCTGCAGCCTGGGCCGCCTCTTCGGCACGTAGTCCCTGAAGCATGCGCTGGACCAAAAGAACTCGACCGCGCGGTGTAAGACGAGCATTTTTATGCAGGTTCATCCGGTGGCTCCTGGAAGGCTTGTTGATCGCACTTCCAGTTTTCCGGGTAAGTCCCGGATGAACAACCTACCAAGAGATCACACCTAGGCACCGTTTTCCAAGAGCGCAACGGCAGAAAAGCCGGCGAAGTATGATTGGGAAATTGCCTACAAGAAAGTCGGACCCAGAGGAAGTTTTGTAGCGCTATGCAACACCCACAGCCCAAATAAAAAGGCCCCGACATCACTGCCGGGGCCTTCTTATTTCACCTCAACCCATCAAGACGGAATCACCGCCGACTGCCCACTAAGCGCCAGATCAACCAGCTCCCGGTTGGCAACCGCGTACATGGCGTAATCAGTGCCAGTAGCCGCCCGCAGGTCGTCCAGCATCGCACGCCAGCGTTCAACCATGACGCGATGCTGCTCCATCCACAGAGCCACCCGGGCATCCATATCCTCCGGCGCATCCACCATCTGCAACACGGAGATCGTGATGGCCCGCTGCTGCAGATCGATATCGTCACGGAACGCTTCCCGCGCCAGCGCCTGCCAGTTGTTTTCCACCGGCAGATTGCTGATTTCCTGCAGATACCAAGTCAGATCCAGCGCGCTACCCACAGCGAAGAACGCCTTGGCCACCTGGGCCGGATCCTGGCCGGTAACGTCGGAGGCTTCGATGATCGGCAGCAGGGTGTACAGGTGCGTGGTACCCGCCACCATCCGCGCCAACAGTTCCGGTACGCCTGCTTCAACGAAGCTCTGGTACCGGGTCTGCCACCGTTCACGGGTCGGGCCTTCGAGCAGTTCGTCGAGTTTGAGGCCCAAGGCAGCAATCTGCGGCCCGAAGTGGGCAACGTCACGGCCTGCGTCCTGTTCGTTACGACGGCTGCGCAGGAACCAGCGCGTAGCCCGACGGCCCAGACGCATCAGTTCGTCCATCAGGGTCAGCTGGACTTCGGCCGGGACCTGGTAGTCCAGCGCTTCGATCTGCCGGAACCAGTGCGGCAGGTGGAAGATGTCCCGCACGATGACGTAGGCACCCGCCACGTTGGCCGGGCTCATGCCGGTGGACTCCTTGAGCCGCTGGACGAAGGTGATGCCCATGTTGTTGACCAGGTCGTTGGCGATCTGGGTGCTGACGATTTCGCGTTTCAGGCGGTGACGACGCATGGCGTCAGCGAACTTGTGCACCAGCGACGGTGGGAACGCGGTTTCCATGTCGCGGGTGAGGTAGTCGTCGTCCGGGACCAGGGATTTGAGCAGCGCTTCCTTGAGGTCGATCTTGCTGTAGGAGATGAGTACCGAGAGCTCTGCACGGCTGAGGCCCTGGTTGGCGGCGATGCGTTCGGCCAGTTGTTCTTCCGATGGGAGGAATTCGATGGCGCGGTCGAGCTTGCCGCGGCTTTCCAGGTCGGCCATGAGGCGCTTGTATTCGGCGATGCGTTCCTTGGCGCGGCGCGCAGCAAGGGACAGGGCCTGGGTTTGCTTGTAGTTGTTGCCGAGCACCAGCGCGGCGACTTCGTCGGTCATGCTGCCGAGCAGCTGGTTGCGCTGCTTCTCGGTCATGTCGCCAGCCTGCACAACTTCGTTGAGCAGGATCTTGATGTTGACCTCGTGGTCGGAGCAGTCGACGCCACCGGCGTTGTCGATGAAGTCGGTGTTGGTGGCGCCGCCGTTGAGACCGAATTCGACGCGGCCGAGCTGGGTCATGCCGAGGTTGCCGCCCTCGCCCACTACCTTGCAGCGCAGTTCGTTGCCGTTGACCCGCAGGGCGTCGTTGGCCTTGTCGCCGACGTCGGCGTGGCTTTCTTCGCTGGATTTGACGTAGGTGCCGATACCGCCGTTCCACAGCAGGTCGACCGGGGCCTTGAGCAGGGCGTTGAGCAGTTCGGTCGGGGTGAGTTTGTCGGCTTCGATGGCGAAGCGTTCTTTCATCTGCGGGGTGATGGCGATGCTTTTCGCGCTACGCGGGAAGATGCCGCCGCCCTCGGACATGATGCTGGTGTCGTAGTCGCTCCAGGCCGAACGCGGCAGGTCGAACAGGCGCTTGCGCTCGGCGAAGCTGGTGGCCGGGTCCGGGTTCGGGTCGATGAAGATGTGCAGGTGGTTGAAGGCCGCGACCAGTTGCAGGGTCTCGGACATCAGCAGGCCGTTGCCGAACACGTCGCCGGCCATGTCGCCGACGCCGACCACGGTGATGACGTCCTTCTGCACGTTGATGCCGCGCTCGCGGAAGTGCCGCTGCACGCCGACCCAGGCGCCACGGGCGGTAATGCCCATCTTCTTGTGGTCGTAGCCGGCGGAACCACCGGAGGCGAAGGCGTCGCCGAGCCAGAAGCCGTAGTCGATGGCGATGCCGTTGGCGATGTCGGAGAAGGTGGCGGTGCCTTTGTCGGCGGCCACTACCAGGTACGGGTCGTCATCGTCGTGACGGACCACGTTGGCCGGAGGCACCACGCCGCCGTCCTTGAGGTTGTCGGTGATGTCGAGCAGGCCGGAGATGAAGATGCGGTAGCAGGCGATACCTTCGGCGGCGATGTCGTCACGGCTGCCGCCCAGCGGCAGGCGCCGTGGCAGGAAGCCGCCCTTGGCGCCGACCGGGACGATCACCGAGTTCTTCACTTGCTGGGCTTTTACCAGGCCGAGGACTTCGGTGCGGAAGTCTTCCTCGCGGTCCGACCAGCGCAGGCCGCCACGGGCGACGTTGCCGAAGCGCAGGTGCACGCCTTCAACCCGCGGCGAGTAGACGAAGATTTCGAACTTCGGCACCGGCTTGGGCAGCTCGGGGATCAGCTTGGGATTGAACTTGAAGCTGAAGTAGGACTTGTTCTGGCCGTTGGCGTCCGGCTGGTAGAAGTTGGTGCGCAGGGTCGCCTTGATCAGGTCGAGGTAGCGCCGCAGGATACGGTCTTCGTTGAGCACCTGGACGTCGTCGAGGGCGCTGAGAATCGCCTGTTCCAGACGCTGTTGCTTGTCTTCCAGGTCTTCGGCGGTGAGCTTGCGCGCCAGGTAGAAGCGGGTCTTGAACAGCCGGGTCAGCTCGCGGGCGATGTCGGTGTGGTTGTTCAGGGTGCTGGCGATGTAGCCGAGGTCGAAGCCCAGGCGGATCTGCTTGAGGTAGCGGGCGTAGGCGCGCAGCAGGGCAACATCGCGCCATGGCAGGCCGGCGGTCAGCACCAGGCGGTTGAACGCGTCGTTTTCCGCGTCGCCATTGACGATATGGACGAAGGCGTCCTGCAGGGTGTCGTTGAGCTGCTGGATATCCAGGCTCAGGCCTTCGCTGTAGGTGAAGGCGAAATCGTGGATCCAGAACTCGCGGCCATTGGTGTGGCGCAGGCGGTACGGGAACTCGCCCAGCACGCGCAGGCCGAGGTTTTCCAGGATCGGCAGCACGTCGGACAGCGCCAGCGGGGTATCGGCGTGGTACAGCTTGCAGTGCAGGATCTGCTTACCGGCCTGGGTCAGCGGCTGGTAGAAGCTCATCACCAGCGGCTTTTTCTCCGACAGGTTGAGCACGTGCTGCATGTCGACCACCGCCGAGTGCGCGGCGAAGCGCTCGCGGTAGCCGGCCGGGAAGCCTTTGGGGAAGTCGGCGAGCACGTTGGTGCCCTGGGCTTCGCCGAAGGCCTCGACGGTCAGTGCGGCGTAGTCGTCCTGCCACGAGCGGCAGGCCTGGATCACTTCGTTTTCCAGCTGTTTCGGGTCGATATCGATGCGGTTCTTCGGATCGACCCGCAGGATCAGCTGGACGCGGGCCAGTACCGATTCGGAGAAGAAGGTCCAGAACTCGCAGTCGCTGGCCTTGAGGCGCTCCATCAGCACCTGCTGGATCTTCTGCCGTACTTCGGTGGAATAGATGTCACGCGGCACATAGGCCAGGCAGTAGCAGAAGCGGCCGTACGGGTCCTTGCGCAGGAACACGCGGATCTTGTTGCGTTCCTGGATCTGCACGATGGACATGACGGTGTTGAACAGCTCGTCCACCGGGGTCTGGAACAGGTCGTCGCGGGGCAGCACTTCGAGAACCTGGGCCAGTTCCTTGCCCAGGTGGGCCTTGGCGTCGAAACCGGAACGGCGCTCGACTTCGGCGACCTTGTCGCGAATGTACGGGATCTGGTGGACACTTTCGCCATACACCGAGGAGGTGTACAGGCCCATGAAGCGGCATTCCTTGATCACCTTGCCGTCGGCGTCCAGCTGGCGGATCGACACGTAGTCCGGGTAGGCCGGACGGTGCACGCGGCTCGGGTGGGCGGCCTTGGCGAAGGACAGCAGCAGCGGCTCGTGCAGGTAGGCGACGGCGTAGTCTTCGATGCGCAGGTCTTCGGCGGTGAGGCCGGCGCGCAGCAGGCGGGTCAGGCCGAGGAACGACTGCTCGTCATACACCAGCTGGCCGCCCTGGGCGTCGGCCTTGACCACGAACTCCTCGTAGCCGAGGAAGGTGAAGTGGTTGCCCACCAGCCATTCGAGGAAGCTCTTGACCTCGGCCTTCTCGCCGGCGACCGCCGGGTACGGGGTCTGCTCGACCAGTTGCAGCAGCTCGCGGACCTTGTCCTTCATCGGCTCGAAATCGGCCACGGCGACGCGCACTTCGGCCAGCACCTGGGTCAGCTCGTGGGCCAGCACCGCGAGTTCGGCGGCGTTGGCGCAGCGGTCGATCTCCAGGTACATCAGCGACTCTTGCAGCACGCCCTCGCCCTGGGTGCCCTTGGGCAGGATCTCCAGCAGCTCGCCATCCTTGCCGCGACGCACGCTCAGTACGGTGGTCTGCAGGGTGTGGATGCTGTAGCCGCGGCGGTTCAGCTCGGTGCGCACCGAGTCGACCAGGAACGGCAGGTCATGGTGCAGGACTTCCACGGCGGTGTGGGTCGACTGCCAGCCATGACGCTCGTAATCGGGGTTGTAGACATTGACCTGGGGCTGGGCGTGATCGAAGCGCTCGATGATGCGCCAGGCAGAGAGGGTGCAACCGACCAGGTCGGACAGGCGACGCTGGGTGAGTTCGTCAAGAGAGATGATGCCGAAGAACTGCTCGGCGAACAGCGCCACTTGTGGCAGTGCCTGCTCGCTGATGTGCTGCGCCAGGGCGGCTTTCAGTTGATGCTGGAAGTCGGCTTTGCTGGCTGCGGTGAAAAACGCCATCTGTGGTACTCCGCTTGGGCTTTGTTATGGGGTGGAGCGTCGCGCGTGTCCGCTTTATCCCGCATCAACCATAGTCAATGTCGGGCGCGGCGGAGGGGAAATGCGAAAGAGCGAGTGCCTGGTTGACCGGTCGGTCACACCGAGATGGATATCTGCAAAAACCACTGTCGTCCGGAGCCAACTGCGTCTTTACGGGTATCCATCGACACCGCAGCTTAACGACAGGCCGCCCGCCCCTGCTTGCGGTGCTGCGACATATTCGGTCATTGAGGTGCAGCCGGAGATTCATCCCATGGGCAAAGGCTGGCACACTCGCGGTTCATTTCCCTTATCGAGCCGTGCCATGCAACTGACGTCTGCGCTGATCTTCGCCAATCCCTGCGATGAAGAAGAGGACAACCTCGCCACCCTGGGCAGCAACAGCAGCCAGGGCGAGCTGTTCATCATGAGCCGCTACCCGGACGAGGACGAAATCGACCTGCTGCTGGACGAAGAAGGCGACACCCTGCGCGATATCAAGGTAACCCTGAGCGCCACCCGCCTGCTGATCGAGACGGCGCCGGGTGCAACCGACCTGTTTGGTGGCGATGATGTGCTGGAGATTGCCCTGGATGGGGCGATGGGTGATCTGGATGAGGTGGAGCAGGCGTTGAAGGTGATTCTGCAGGGGACCGGGACCTTCGTCAGCGAGCGTTGAAGCTGATGGCCTCATCGCTGGCAAGCCAGCTCCCACAGGGACCCCGGTCGGCCGCAAGACCCGAGCCCGACATGAAACCTGTGGGAGCTGGCGTTGCCAGCGATGAGGCCGGCAGGGGCAAAATGGTTGCATGACCGGACGCCATCGCCGGCAACGCCGGCTCCCACAGGGACCCCGGTCGGCCGCAAGACCCGAGCCCGACATGAAACCTGTG
>NZ_JBMDIJ010000094.1:0-22294 GCF_057808595.1 Pseudomonas sp. FG98
GGTCCGTGTTGTACCTGATAGAGATGTGTAGATACCCATGCAGCGATGAGGCCATGAAAATCCCCGGGGAAAACCGTCAAAACCCCGCCAAACGGCCAGGCTGACTTGCATCACTGTTGCTATACCTCTGGTATGAAACGGGATATTTCCGATGTCGCCTGCCTTCCAGCTGTTACGCGGCCTGCTCTATCGACCCTGGCTCCTGGCATCGCTGGCAGCCTCGGCAAGCGCGTTTTTGCTGTTGCTCGGCAGCCTGGGCGTGGCGATGCATCAAGTGCAGGCCAACGAAAGCGAACAGATGAACGCCCGCGGCGAGCGCTTCCTGGAGCGACTCGAACAGATCTTCGGCCAGCTCCGACAAAGCGTCGACCAGCTCCAGAGCCTGAACATCCACGGTTGCAACTTCGAAATGCTTTCCGCCCTGCAGCAAGCCGCCTTCAATAACCGCTTCGTATTCGAAGCGGCTTACATGGACGATCAGCAGAGCTGTTCCAGCCGCCTCGGCGACCGCAGCTTCGAATCCCTGCCCCCGCCCGATATCAAGGGCCCCACCTATAGCTACTGGCTCAACACCAGCACCGAACCGGACGACAACCGCGCCGCCCTGATCCTCGGTCGCGGGCCGTTTCGCGTTTCCACCTCCCGCGGGCACTTGACCGATGTGGTCGACCTGCCCCCCGGCGGCAGCCTGCTGGTGGTACTCGACCATGGCACCCGCGCGGTGCCGGTGCTGGGGCCAGTGCAACCCTGGCCGCCGGAGAGCGAAAACTGGTCGCCGAGTTCGAAAAAAGCCCTGCTGGAGTTGCCCGACCGGCTGATCTACCGCATGCCGACCAAATCCCCGGACTACCAGTTGGTGCTGATCGCTCCCCGCACCAGCCAGCCGCTGAAGATGAGCGGCGCGCTCTGGCTGCTGTTCCCCGGCAGCCTGCTGCTGGCCTGGTGCATTGGCTGGATGGTGCTGCAAGTGGTGCAGCAAAGCCGCTCGATGAGTTCGCAATTGCAGGGCGCGTTGCGCCGTGGCGAATTGCAGGTGCTGTATCAGCCGATTTTCGAACTGGCCAGCCGCCGCTGTGTCGGTGCTGAAGCCCTGGTGCGCTGGCGCCGTCCGGACGGCACCCTGACCAGCCCGGAGCTGTTCATCCCGCTGGCGGAAAACACCGGGCAGATCCGCCAGATCACCGACTTCGTCCTGCAACGGGTGTTCGACCAGTTGGGCCAGCTGTTACGAGCCAATCCC
This sequence comes from Pseudomonas sp. FG98, assembly GCF_057808595.1. Taxonomy (NCBI): domain Bacteria; kingdom Pseudomonadati; phylum Pseudomonadota; class Gammaproteobacteria; order Pseudomonadales; family Pseudomonadaceae; genus Pseudomonas; species Pseudomonas sp. FG98. The sequence continues at coordinate 1,241 of NZ_JBMDIJ010000094.1, forward strand.
CAGCTGTACATCTCGGTGAACCTGGCGGCCTGTGACGTGATGGTGCCGCGCATCGGTCGGGTCGCCGCGCGCCTGCTGGCGGCCAACCATGTGGCGGCCAGCCAGATTGCCTTCGAAGTCACCGAGCGCGGTCTGATCGATGTGGTGGTGGCCCGGGACAATCTGCAGGCGCTGCGGGCCGTAGGCCATCAGGTGCTGATCGACGACTTCGGCACCGGCTATTGCAGCCTCGCCTACCTGCAGACCCTGCCGGTGGACTGCCTGAAGATCGACAAGGCCTTCGTTGACGCCCTCGGTCACGATGCCGCCAGCAGTGGCGTGGCCCCGCATATCATCCGTATGGCCCATGCCCTGCAGTTGCGGGTGATCGCCGAAGGGATCGAATACGAGGACCAGGCCCAGCTGCTCAATAGCGAGGGGGTCAACTACGGCCAGGGCTGGCTGTTCGCCCACCCGCTCAACGCGCGACAGTTCGCGGAACTGATCACCCGCGGCCGCCGCCTCGGGCCGCGGCGCATCGATGACGAAGCCTGATCAGACCGGCAGCGCCATATAGAACTGGGTGCCGTGTTCCGGCCGCGAATACACGCCCATGCGCCCGCCGTGCAGTTGCACGATCTCCTTGCACAGGGCCAGGCCAAGGCCGGCCCCGCCTTTCTTGCGTCCGACCTGGACGAAGGGTTCGAAGATCCGTCCCTGCTGGCTGTAGGCGATGCCTTCACCGCTGTCTTCGACACTGACGATCACCCGCTCGCCATGGCGCCGTGCCTGAAGGCGGATCTGCCCGCCCTTGGGGGTGTGACGGATGGCGTTGTCCAGCAGGTTGTCCATGACCCGGTCGAGCTGGGCGATATCCGCCTGGATCCGCGGCAAGGGTGTGCCCAGCTCCAGTTGCAGGTTGATCTGCTTGGCCGAAACCGCTTCGGCATGCCGACCGCGAGCGCGCTCCAGCAGATCGTCGAGGGCACAGACGCTGCGTTCGAGCTTCTGCTGGCCGCTCTGGTAGCGGGAGAAATTCAGCAGGTCGTTGATCAGTTGGGTCAGCCGCTGCATTTCCTCGCCGATGGTGTCCAGCAGATCGCCTTCGCGGCTTTCTTCGGGGAACTTGACCCGTTCCTTGAGCAGGCCGAAGGCCATGTGCATGCCGGTGACCGGCGTGCGCAGCTCGTGGGAGGCGCGCAGGACGAACTCGCTGCGCACCCGCTCGAAGGCACGTTGTTCGGTGACGTCGTGCAGCACCATCACCGCGCCGAGGATCTGCCCGTCCGGGCGGCAGACCGGCGTCAGGCTGTAGGTGAGTACGCGGCTTTCCTTGTCGATTTCCAGGTGCAGGTCTTCCGGCACCCGCTCCAGGTTGCCGCCACGCAGGATCATGTGCAGTTGCTGGTCCAGGTCCGGGCGACCCAGGGCCTCGCCGAGGCGGCTGCCGGCGCGGGAGTCATCCCAGCCCAACTGGCGCTGGGCGACCGGATTAAGGTGTTCCAGGCGCCCCTGGCGGTCGATGATCAGCAGGCCGTCGTCGATGCTGTCGAGCACTGCCTGCAAGCGCTGCTGGCCAGCCAGCAACTCGTCGACATTGGTCGCCTGGTGTTCGCGCAGGGCCTCGGCCATCAGGCCGAAGCGCTTGGTCAGCTGGTTGATTTCCAGGGCCGAGGTCACCGGCAGGGTCACGTCGAAATTGCCCAGGCCGACCTGGTCGGCAGCGCTGGCCAGTGCTTCGATGGGCTGGCCGAAGCGCCGGGCGATGCCATGGGCGGTGAGGAAGCCCAGGGCCAGCACGGCCAGGGCAACCAGCCCGAGCACCCCGGACATCAGCACCGCGCGGTCCCGGGAGATCTTCTCGGCATCGCGGATCTGCTCCACCGCCTGCTTGTGGTACTCGATCAGGGTGGTGCGCAGCGCGCTGAACGCCAGGCCCAGCGGCTCGTCGACGCTGAGGTGGCGGGCCGGTGCGGGGCTGGCTTTCAGTTGCGTGAGGAAGTTCTGGTACTCGGCGTTGGCCCGGGCGAAGTCGTCCTGGCCGTCCTCGAACTGTTTCTCGTGCTGGATACCGTCATCGAGCAACTGCTGGAACTGGTCCTGCAATTCCGCCAGCACCCGCGGATCGTTGCTGTCGTCGAGGATCTGGGTCAGTTGCTCGCTGAGGTTCTGCCGCAGGCGCAGGCCCATGTCGAGGACGAAGGTGTTGTTGCGGATCATCGCCTGCTGCGAGCTGGCCATCTGCTGCACACTCACCAGGCTCAGCAACAGGCCGAGCAAGGCGACGGTAATCAGCGCGGAAATGCTGAGAAACAGCCGGGTGCGCAGCTTCATCGCCCATCTCATAGGTTGTACTGCTTGCGCTTGCGGTACAGGGTCGAGGCGTCGATGCCGAGGGTCTTGGCGGCCTGGTCCAGCGTATCGCTGGTGGCCAGTACCGCGCCGATATGCGCCCGCTCCAGCTCGTCCAGGCTCAGCGCCGCACCGATGCGCGGGGCATTGCTGGCCGGTTGCTCGGCCATGCCCAGGTGGCTGACCTCGACCTTTTCCTGGGCGCAGATGATGCTGGCCCGTTCGATCACGTTGCGCAGTTCGCGGATGTTCCCCGGCCAGCGGTAGTTCAGCAGCGCGGCGCGGGCTTCGTCGCTGAAGGCCCGGGCCGGGCGCGAGTATTCCTTGACGAAGCGGGCGAGGAAGCGCTCGGCCAGGGTCAGGATGTCCTCGCTGCGTTCGCGCAGCGGCGGCAGGTGCAGGGTGATGACGTTGAGGCGGTACAGCAGGTCTTCACGGAAGCGGCCTTCGCGGACCATGTCCTCCAGGTTGAGGTTGGTTGCGGCGAGGATCCGTACATCGGCGCGGCGCGTCACCGGGTCGCCGACCCGCTCGTATTCCTTGTCCTGGATAAAACGCAGCAGCTTGGGTTGCAGGGTCAGCGGGAAATCGCCGATCTCGTCGAGGAACAGGGTGCCGCCGTCGGCCTGGTTGACCCGGCCCAGGGTGCTTTCACTGGCCCCGGTAAAGGCGCCGCGGCTATGGCCGAACAGCTCGCTTTCCATCAGTTCGGCGGTCAGCGACGGGCAGTTGATGGTCACGCAGGCCTTGCGCGCACGCTTGCTCCAGCCGTGTATGGCCCGGGCCAGCTCGCCCTTGCCGGTACCGGACTCGCCGAGGATCAGGATGTTGGCGTCGGTGGTCGCTACCTGCCGCGCGGTTTCCAGCACCACCATCATTGCCGGGCTGTGGGAGTCCAGGCCGTCCTTGGGCTTGCGCACTTCGCCTTCGAGGGCTTCCAGGCGCGCCGACAGCTGGCGGACTTCCAGTTGCTTGGCGGTGGCCAGGCGCAACTGGTCCGGGCTGCAGGGCTTGACCAGGTAATCGGCGGCGCCGGCCTGGATCGCGTCTACCGCAGTGTCCACGGCGGAGTGGGCGGTGACGATCACCACGCGCATCCACGGCGCCAGGATGCGCATCTGCGCCAGTACGTCGAGACCGTTGTCCTCGCCGAGGCGCAGGTCGAGGAAGCACAGGTCGAAGACCTGGCGCTGCAACAGCGTTTCGGCCTGGGCCGCGCTGTTGGCAGTGGCTACGGTATAGCCCTCGTCCTCCAGGCAATAACGGAAGGTACGCAAGATGGCGGACTCGTCGTCCACCAACAGAATGCGGCCTTGAGGGTCGGGGGCTGACTCCATTTCCTACGCTCCTTGGGAATTATCTTGGTTAGTGTCGGAAAAATCGGGCAAGTTGCATGGTCGATTCTGATTCATTCCTTCCTTCTGATGCTAGCTCGCGGTTTTCGACCGCCTGTCGGGCTTTTTGACGCTGAAAAACCGTCATCCATTCATGCAAAACGCACGACCGCCGCAGGGGGCATCGTGCAGGATGCTCTCCCGGTTCGTTTTTCGATTAATGCAACTTATTGATTTATAAGGATAAATTCAATCTGAAAAGGCTGGCATGCAGGCTGCAACAACCCTCTCAGGTCATAACAACATGCAGCAAGAGGAGCCCGGCACATGAAACGCACTTCCGCCGCCCTGGTGCTTATATCGCCACATCATTTGCGTCAGGCGCTGTTTCTTGTGCTGGCGCTGCTGCTGACCCTGGTTGCCGGGCAGCTCTACCACGTCTGGCAGGCCAGCAAGGTCGAAAGCCAACTCGCTGTGCAGGTGGTGCGCATCCATGAGAGCCGCGCCGCACCGTTGCAAACCGCTCCGATCATGCGCTCGCAGGTGCTGCCGGCCGCCAGTGTCGATGACTCGACCCAGGCACCGACCCAGCGCTGGGTGTTCTGACCGCAGACGTAGCGGGAACGTTTCCAAAACAGAAGGAGAATCACCATGTTGAGTTGGGCCATTACCTTCCTGATCATCGCCATTGTCGCTGCCGTGCTGGGCTTCGGTGGTATCGCCGGCGCCGCTACCGGTATCGCGAAGATCCTCTTCATTATCTTCCTGGTGCTGTTCGTGGCTTCCTTCTTCTTTGGTCGTCGCGGTCGAGGCTGAGGCAATGAAAGGCGTGATACGCAACGCCCTGGTCGCCGGCCTGTTGCTGGCCGGCGGTTCAGCGGCAATGGCGGCCAATGACGGCCAGGTCCGCGTCACGGATGTGCTGGGCTCGGATCCCGAGTATCGGGAAGCCTGGCAGGACGTGGTCAAGAAAGAAGAGCGCCTGCCCGAGTGGGTGCTCAACCTGAGTGGTGTGTCCGAGCAGCAGATGTCTGCGGTCGAGGAAGACGGCGACAAGTACCTGGTCGGCCCGCTGTGCGAAAGCGCTGGCAAGTGCCTGAACAAGCGGCTGATCGTGGCGTTTCGCTGGGACAAGGAAAAGGCCTACGGCATGCTGGTCGAGGTGCCTGAAGGCCTGCCGGGTGAAAAGTCGCCGACCCGTCATGCCGATTACCGCTGGCTCGGTGAGCCCGACGAAGGCATGCAGGCCATGCTCAGGGAACAGCTCAAGCGTGATCCGAACTGGTACTGAGGCGCCGCCGGGCGCGTCGGTACGCTGACAGAAGCTGAACCTTTCTCCCGTTCAGGCTTCTATGTTGCGCCCACCCGAGGACGGTGGGTGCATGACCAGGGGGCCGGGCCGCTCTGACCGATACAGAGTCGGAGGGGCCTAGGGGTACAAGGAGTGCCTCCGCAGAGGGCCGGGTCAGGAAAGCAATTGCCGGGAGCGGGTCTGTCGAGGTGTCCTGGAAACGGGGCACCTCGGCTGGACTGTCCCGACAGCACCCTTCTCCCTTTCTGTCCGATAGACGGCAAATCGGCCACCCATTCGTCTGTCGGAGAAAATTTTTTCGTCAATTTTCCTACGCTGTTCAGGTGGTTTTTCATCCATTCGGATTGTCGAACACTGGCATTATCTGTCACCGAATCATCCTGTGAATCTGCCGAAATATGGCGGATCGGTCCTATTCGGGATTCCGAACGCCTCGCAAAAAGCCCCTTCCGACGCCCGTTTTCATGGCAAAAACTCATGCCGATTCGGCATGGGGTACTCGTTTCCAGCATTAGACTGAGCCCCCTCCCGCCTGAATAGTTGCGCCTTTTTTCGCCAACCAGCGTTCCTTCCAGAGCGCTGCTGACGACCTTCTACGGTGCCCCTTGGCTGTTCCGAAGAAGTTTCCGGAAAGGCTCCGGCCGCTCTGGAATGCCGGTTACAGCGCAATGCCCGTGTCCACTTGAACAAAAAGGTAATGACATGAAGAAGGCAAAACTGAGCCTCGCCTGGCAGATCCTCATCGGTCTGGTCCTGGGTATCGCCATCGGCGCCTTGCTGAATCACTTCAGTGCAGAAAAGGCATGGTGGATCAGCAACGTGCTGCAGCCCGCCGGTGACATCTTCATTCGCCTGATCAAGATGATCGTCATCCCGATCGTGATTTCGTCGCTGATCGTGGGTATCGCCGGGGTTGGCGATGCGAAGAAACTTGGCAGTATCGGCCTCAAGACCATCATCTACTTCGAGGTGGTGACCACCATCGCCATCGTCGTCGGCCTGGTCCTGGCCAACCTGTTCCACCCGGGCGCCGGCATCGACATGAGCACCCTGGGTACCGTGGACATCTCCAAGTACCAGGCCACTGCGGCCGAGGTGCAGCATGAGCATGCGTTCATCGAGACCATCCTCAACCTGATCCCGTCGAACATCTTCGCGGCGCTGATGCGCGGTGAAATGCTGCCGATCATCTTCTTCTCGGTGCTGTTCGGCCTGGGCCTGTCGAGCCTCAACGCGGAAATCCGCGACCCGCTGGTGAAGACCTTCCAGGGCGTCTCCGAAGCCATGTTCAAGGTCACCCACATGATCATGAACTACGCCCCGATCGGCGTATTCGCCCTGATCGCCGTGACCGTCGCCAACTTCGGCTTCGCCTCGCTGCTGCCGCTGGCCAAGCTGGTGCTGCTGGTGTACTTCGCCATCGCCTTCTTCGCCTTCATGGTGCTGGGCCTGGTGGCGCGCCTGTTCGGCTTCTCGATCATCAAGCTGATGCGCATCTTCAAGGACGAGCTGGTCCTGGCCTACTCCACCGCCAGCTCCGAGACCGTGCTGCCGCGGGTGATCGAGAAGATGGAAGCCTACGGCGCGCCGAAGGCCATCTGCAGCTTCGTGGTGCCGACCGGCTACTCGTTCAACCTCGACGGTTCGACCCTGTACCAGAGCATCGCGGCGATCTTCATCGCCCAGCTGTACGGCATCGACCTGTCGATCAGCCAGCAACTGCTGCTGGTCCTGACCCTGATGGTCACCTCCAAGGGCATCGCCGGCGTGCCGGGCGTTTCCTTCGTGGTCCTGCTGGCGACCCTGGGCAGCGTCGGCATTCCGCTGGAAGGCCTGGCCTTCATCGCCGGTGTCGACCGCATCATGGACATGGCGCGTACCGCCCTGAACGTGATCGGCAACGCCCTGGCGGTACTGGTCATCGCCCGCTGGGAAGGCATGTACGACGCCGAGAAAGGCCAGAAGTACTGGAACTCCCTGCCGCACTGGCGCAGCAAGGAAGCCGCTGTGGCGGGCAAGGCTGTCAATTCCTGAGCCTGAACCGAGCTGAATGAAAAAGCCCCGCATTGTCGGGGCTTTTTTGTTGCTCTCCGGGGCCTCATCGCCGGCAACGCCGGCTCCCACAGGGATCGTGTGCACCGCTGGACTTGTGGGAGCCGGCGTTGCCGGCGATGAGGCCATCAGCATCAACACAACTCCCAAGCAGCCCGCTATCATTCAGCCCATCTTCAAGGGGACATTCGGATGCTCAACGGCCTTTGGCTTGGTTTCTTCGTGGTGGCGGCCATTTCGGCGCTGGGGCAATGGCTGGTAGGCGGTAACGCCGGGATCTTCGCGGCAATGGTCGAAAGCATCTTCGCCATGGCCAAGCTCTCTGTGGAGGTGATGGTCCTGCTGTTCGGCACCCTGACCCTGTGGCTGGGCTTCCTCAAGATCGCCGAGCAGGCCGGCATCGTCGAGTGGCTGGCCAAGGTCCTCGGCCCGCTGTTCCGCCGCCTGATGCCGGAAGTCCCGCCCGGCCACCCGGCCCTCGGCCTGATCACCCTGAACTTCGCCGCCAACGGCCTGGGCCTGGACAACGCTGCCACGCCCATCGGCCTCAAGGCCATGCGCGCCCTGCAGGAGCTCAATCCCAGCCCGACCACCGCAAGCAATGCGCAGATCCTGTTCCTGGTGCTCAACGCCTCGTCCCTGACCCTGCTACCGGTGACCATCTTCATGTACCGCGCCCAGCAAGGCGCGATCGACCCGACCCTGGTGTTCCTGCCGATCCTGCTCGCCACCAGTTGCTCGACCCTGGTCGGCCTGCTCTCGGTCGCCATCGTCCAGCGCCTGCGCCTGTGGGACCCGGTGGTGCTCGCCTACCTGATACCCGGCGCGTTGCTGCTCGGCGGCTTCATGGCGATCCTCGCCGGGCTCTCGGCCACCGCCCTGGCCCAGCTGTCGTCGATCCTCGGCAACCTGACCCTGTTCGGCCTGATCATGCTGTTCCTGCTGATCGGCGCGCTGAGGAAGGTGAAGGTGTACGAAACCTTCGTCGAGGGCGCCAAGGAAGGCTTCGATGTGGCGAAGAACCTGCTGCCTTACCTGGTGGCCATGCTCTGCGCGGTTGGCGTGCTGCGCGCCTCGGGGGCCCTGGAATTCGGCCTGGAGGGGATTCGCCATACCGTCGAGTGGCTGGGCTGGGACACCCGCTTCGTCGACGCCCTGCCCACCGCCATGGTCAAGCCGTTCTCCGGCAGCGCAGCGCGGGCCATGCTGATCGAGACCATGCAGACCCACGGTGTGGACAGCTTCCCGGCGCTGGTCGCGGCCACCGTGCAGGGCAGCACGGAAACCACCTTCTACGTGCTGGCGGTGTATTTCGGCGCGGTCGGCATCCAGCGCACCCGCCATGCCGTGGGCTGCGCCCTGCTGGCCGAACTGGCCGGGGTGCTGGGCGCGATCTTCGTCTGCTACTGGTTCTTCGGCTGATAGCGGCTGGCCTGGGCCACGGTCCAGTCCAGCAATTGCGTCATGGCCTGGTCCGTCACCTTGCCCAGGCCGGCGACCACCGCCGGTACGCTCTTGTCGCTCACCGGCTGGCGCACTTCGAAGCGCCGGCTGAGCAGGATGCGCTGGGTACGCCCGTCCACCAGCCGCGCATCCAGGCGGATCACCGCTTCGATGCCCTGGGCGGTGTACTCGCTCTGGAACGCTTGCAGCTCACCCACCAGCTCGAAATCCGATTGCAGGTTGCTGTCGTCGGCGCTCAGCCGTGGCACCCGGCCGTCGCGCTGGAAGGCGTCGAGGATACGGTTGCGCAGCAGCGCCGGGGCCGGGTCGGTCCAGCGCGCGCCCTTGTAGCTGCTGAGCACATCGCCCTGGGGCACCACGGCGATACGCGGCACGTCCAGTGCGTCGCTGGTAATCGGCTTGTTGACCCGCAGCGACCAGCTCACCGGCGCCGCACTGGACGCTGCGGTATACGCCGGCAGGCGATAGACCTCGGCGTTCTCCGCCTGGGGCAGGATCGAGCAGGCGCTGCTCAGGCTGATCAGCAGGGCCAGGGACAGACGGCTGGCGAGTCTCATGGCTCGAACTCCTTGCTTTGGTCACGGCCGAGCAGATAGCCGCTGGGGTTGGCTTCAAGACGGCGGGAAATGCCCTTGAGCGAATTGAGGGTGTCGCGCAGTTCGCGGATTGCCGGGGACAGGTCGCGGAAGCCCTGGGCACCGCTGTCGAGGGCATCGCGGTTGCTTTCCAGCAGGTCGTTGAGGGTCGCGGTGCTCTGCGCCAGCGACTGCATGGCCTGGTTGGCGCTGTTGGCGATGTCCGGGCCACGGCTGCCGAGCAACTGGTTGGCGTTGCGCATCAGTTCGCTGGTCTGGGCCATCGCGGCGCTGGCCTCCTTGCCGAGGCTGGACAGCTGCTTGATGGCATTGCTGATGTCTTGGCGCTGCTCGGCCACGGCGCCGGTGGTTTGCTGGAGGTTTTCCAGGGTGGCGCTGAGACGGTCGGTGTTTTCCCGGGAGAACAGACGGTTGGCGTTGTGCAGCAGCAGGTTGATGTTGGTCACCAGGTCGCTGCTGTCGGTGAGCAGGCGCGAGATCGGCGACGGCGTGGCGATGATCACCGGCAGCCTGCCGCCCTTGCCTTCCAGTGCCGGGCTTTCCGGGGTGCCGCCGCTGAGCTGGATCAGCGAGGTGCCGGTCACGCCGGTGAGGGTCAGCTTGGCCTGGGTGTCCTGCTTGACCGGGGTCTCGGCGTTGAGGCGGATGTGCGCCAGCACCCGGCGCGGGTCGTTGGGGTCAAGGCGCAGGCTCATCACATCGCCGACCTTGATCCCGCTGTACTGCACGGCGCTGCCCTTGGACAGGCCGGTCACCGCCTCGTTGAACACCACCTCGTAGTCCTTGAAGGTGGAATCGACGCTGGCCTTGGCCAGCCACAGGCCGAACAGCATGGCGCCGGTCACCACCAGTACGGTGACCATTCCGATCAAAACATGGTGCGCACGGGGCTCCATCTCACTTCTCCTTCAGCGCTGAGGCGGCATCGAGCGCCGCACGGCCACGCGGGCCATGGAAATATTCGTGAATCCACGGCTCGTCGTATTCGGCCACTTCATCGATGGGGGCGGCCACCAGCACCTTCTTCTGCGCCAGCACCGCCACGCGGTCGCTGATGGTGTAGAGGGTGTCGAGGTCGTGGGTGATGAGGAACACACTCAGGCCGAGGGCGTCGCGCAGGGTCAGGATCAACTGATCGAAGGCGGCGGCACCGATCGGGTCGAGGCCGGCGGTGGGCTCGTCGAGGAACAGGATGTCCGGGTCCAGGGCCAGGGCGCGGGCCAGGGCGGCACGCTTGATCATGCCGCCGGACAGCGAGGCCGGGTATTTGTCTGCCGCCGACTGTGGCAGGCCGGCCAGGGCCAGCTTGACCCCGGCCAGGTGCTCGGCGTCGTCGCGGCTCAGGCCGGCGTGCTCGATCAGCGGCAGGGCGACGTTCTCGGTCACGGTCAGCGAGGAAAACAGCGCGCCCTTCTGGAACAGCAAGCCGAAGCGTCGTTCGATCAGCGAGCGCTCGGTGGGGCTGGCGTCCAGCAGGTCCTCGCCGAACACCTTGACCTTGCCCTCGTTGGGCCGGCGCAGGCCGATGATGCTGCGCAGCAGCACCGACTTGCCGCTGCCGGAGCCGCCGACCACGGAAAGGATTTCGCCGCGATACAGGTCCAGGTCGAGCTGTTCGTGCACGCTTTGCGGGCCGAAGCGGTTGCACAGGCCCCTGACTTCGATGACCGCCTCGCGGTCTTGCACTTGGCTCACCAGCCCATCTCCATGAAGAACAGCGCGGCCACGGCGTCGAGCATGATCACCACGAAGATCGACTGAACCACCGCCGAAGTGGTGTGGGCACCGACCGATTCGGCGCTGCCGCTGACCTTGAAGCCTTCCAGGCAGCCGATGGCGGCGATCAGGAAGGCGAAGAACGGCGCTTTGGCCATGCCGACGAGGAAGTGCTGGACGCCGATATCGTCTTCCAGCAAGGACAGGAACATGGCTGGCGAGATATCCAGCGACAGCGCGCAGACCACGCCACCGCCGACGATGCCGCAGAGCATGGCGATGAAGGTCAGCAGCGGCAGGGAAATCAGCAGCGCCAGCACCCTCGGGATCACCAGCAGTTCCACCGGGTCGAGGCCGAGGGTACGGATCGCATCGACTTCCTCGTTAGCCTTCATCGAGCCGATCTGTGCGGTAAAGGCGCTGGCGGTGCGGCCGGCCATGAGGATGGCGGTCAGCAGCACGCCGAATTCACGGAGGAAGGAAAACGCCACCAGGTCGACGGTGAAGATGCTCGCGCCGAAGCTGGCCAGTACCGTGGCGCCGAGGAAGGCCACCACCGCGCCGACCAGGAAGGTCAGCAGGGCGACAATGGGTGCGGCGTCGAGGCCGGTCTGTTCGATATGGGCGACCACCGAGGTCATGCGCCAGCGCCTGGGCTGCAGGGCGCGGCGGGCCAGGGTGGCGATGATCAGGCCGATGAAGCCGAGCAGTTGCCGGCTGTCCTGGTAGAGGGTGTCCACCGCCGAGCCGATGCGCGACAGCAACTGGGTCAGCACCGGGACTTCGGGCACCCGCGGCGGGATGCAGAACTCGGTCAGCGAGGCCTGCACGCTGCGTACCAGATGGCGGCTGGCGGCGGGCAGGGCGTTGCAGTTGTCCAGTTGCGCCACCCGGGCCGGGCCGAGCAGTTCCACCAGCAGCGAGGCGCCGGCGGTGTCGAGCTTGCCGAGCTGGTCCAGGTCGATGCGGGTGGTCTGGTCGTACTGGCCTTGCAGCGTGGCGATGGCGTGCTTGAGGCTGGCGTAGCTGGCCAGCGTCCAGTCGCCTGCCAGGTGCAGGCAGGCTGGACTCTGGCTGGTGTCGAGAGTGGCTGTGGCGGGGCTGGGAATGCTGGTCATGGGCTCCGGTTCTCGGTCTGCGCCCGACAGCATAGCGCCACTTAGTGTGGTTTTTCATAAACAGGTAGCGGAGCGTCGATCAATCTTGAAATGTTTATTCACTTAATTAAGAAGCTATCAGCGGCTATTTGTAGGAATTTTCCGAGAATTGCTTCGAATAAGTTTTGCTTGTTGCAGTATCCCTTCCCTGGAACTAGCGTGCTCCGCGTCCGGAATTCGGGGCACCGGGCGCGATGGCGAAGTTGATCGCCCCTTACTAACAAGGAGCGTTAACCATGGCTGTCGATGCCTACATTCAAATCTCGGAAATTCCCGGAGAAGCACAGGACCAGCAGTTCACCAACTGGATCGAGATCCTTGGCTACGAGTTCGGTATGCAGCAAAGCACTTCGGCGACCGCAAGTTCTGCCGGTGGAGCCGGCTCCGGGCGTGTAACCCTGAGCAACCTGACCTTCACCAAGTATCTGGATACCGCCAGCAGCAAGCTGATGGAGGCGAGTTGTTCCGGTCAGCACCTCAAGGAGGTCAGGCTGGTTCTGTGCCGTGCAGGTGGCGATAAGCTCAAGTACTACGAGATCGTCCTAGAAGAGGTCATCATCGCCGACTACGCCCAGTCCGCCGAAGATGGCGTGCCGGTCGAAGTCGTGCAGCTCGACTACGGACGTATCAAGGCCACCTACACGCGGCAGATGCGTACGGATGGAAGTGGCGGCGGCAATGTGACGGGCGGCTGGGATCGTATCGCCAACAAGAAATATGCGTGAGGGCCGGGCATGTCCGAGGCTCGCAGCTTTATCAATCCGAAGACCCAGAACTACGCATCGCTGAAAGCGAACACGCCGATGTCGGCGAACCAGCGGGAAAAGTTCGATGCGTTGAACGCGCATATCGCTAATACCGTGGTGGTCGGCGGGGAATTGGTGATCGTGGGTGATCCCGGTACGCCTCTGTGCACCAGCCATGAAGCTTTCTTGATGGGCAAGGCGATGACCATACACCGCCATTTGAAGATCAACGGCGTGGGGGCCGATGACTTCTTCCTCAAGAACTTCGAGTTCCTGCAAAGCCTGATCGCCAATTCCGCCATTGGCGTGGGGATGGTGAGTGACGGGTGGAACAAGTACCTGGACGAGATCAGGAAAACGCTGGAGGAAATCAGTGAGTTGTACCGCACGCATTCGGTAAACGGGGCGATTCATGCCCGGGATGATTTCTATGCCAGGCGTGCAGCGCTGTTCAGCAAGCTGGATGACCAGCTCAAGGGAATGGGTGCCTTTGGCTCGGGGCTTCGAAGGCAAGGCAGGATCAAGAGGATGCTGGAGATATCGACCAAGCGATATCTGCATACAGGGGAGATTTCGGGGTATGCGGATAAGGTGGCGGGTGTTGCGAAGGCTGCCAATTTTATCAAGAAAGGGACTTATATCGGGATTCCTCTGAGTGTGGCTTCTACAGGGTTGAATATTCATCAGGCTTGTACGGTAGGAAGGGAGGAGGATTGCAGGAAAGCCAAGTATGTAGAGACCAGCGCTCTTGTGGGCAGCGTGGGAGGAAGTTTTGCTGGAGGATATGTAGGTGGCCTTGCTGCCGGTGGACTATGTGTCGCTTTTGGTTTCGTTTCGGGTGGCCTCGTCACACTGGGCTGCAGTGTTATTGGGGCAGCTGCGGGAGGGAAAATCGTGGGTGATGAATTAGGAGCACAGGCAGGAGCTTTTGGCGAGTTGATTTACGAGAGGTTCGCCGAGTGACCAGAGAGATATTTGCAGTTGTTATGGTGGTCGTCGGGATTTTTGCATGCACAAGCATGCTCACTTTGGTTCGTTTCGGGTGCCGGCATATCGATGTGGTCGAAGGTCACTTATCATCCTGCAAAATCACCAGGGACTATCGCAAAGTCTTCATCGCTTCGGGGTTGGCTGGAATAGCTTTTAGAATTGGAATGGCAGCAATGTTACTCATGATTCCTAAGCTGTTTTTATATAGGGGGGTCGCTGACTCAGAGCAAATAAAAAAGTTTCCTATTGTCTTGAAATATAAGCTTTTATTGCGCGCTTATATATTTGCTTTTTTTGGATCTTTATTGATAGTGATGGCGGTTTTTAGCAAATTCCTTGAGCTTTAAAAACTGAAAGCAAAAATTGAAGTTCGTTTCTAAACTGACATGATATAGCAAAGGGCGATTTGTTTTTTTGGGGTGGCGGTTGGGCTGATGGCTACCTAACCGACACCTGCCCATCATCCACAACCCGGAAGCGCAGCACACCAATCACCTGCCCATCCTCCGTCAGTACCCGCACCTGCCAACGGCCCACCGGGTTGGCCGGGAACACCTGCTTGTGGGTCCAGGCGCGATAGCCTTCCTTGCGCCCGCCGTTGATGTTCAGGGCGATGCGGTCGACTTCTTTGCCGTCGAGCTGCCAGACGTGATAGATCCGTTCGTTCAGCCCGCGCGGTGCGTTGATCGCGGTGTAGGCGTACAGGCCGGTGCTGCGGATCTGGCTGGCCTTGATCTCTTTCAGGCTCTCGCTGGGGGTGCGGTTCTGCACATCGGTGCTGATCGCCACCTCGGTCATCCACAGGGTTGCCGGCGGCACCCAGGAGCGCAGCAGCCAGCCGCCGGCGCCGATGGCCAGGGTCACCAGCACCAGGGCGATGCCGCGGCGCAGGGTATTGACCGGGAAGCTGCTGGCCAGGCTGGGGAAGGACAGCAGCATGGCCACGCCCAGGGCCAGCTTGAAGCTCTCGGCGGTGGTCAGGTGGAGAATGATCGGCAGCGCGGTGAGCATCGCCGCGAACAGGGTCAGGGTATGCAGGGCGAGGAACAGCCAGCGTCGTGGCGCGACCCACTTGTAGTACAGCGGGTCGATGATCGACACCAGGCCGGCGGCCCCGAGCAGGCCGGTGAATATCAGCTGGCCGCTGTTCCAGGTGGTGGTGACGAAGAAGAATGGCAGGACGAAGAACAGGCTTTCCTGGTGGATCATCTGCGTCGCGTAGCGCAGGAGCGGCTGCGGGATCTCGCGCTTGAACACCCGGGTGAACAGTTGGGTGAAGGTGTTCTCCAGCATCAGCCAGACCCAGCTCACCAGCATCAGGATGGCGACCCAGCTGGCCAGGCTGGCCTGGCGGTCGACGAGGATGAAGCTGCCGATACCGGAAATGAAACCACCGAGTGCGATGACCCCGGGATAGCGCTTGATCAGTTCGATGAGGCGCTGGATGTAGATAGGCATTTGGGGACGTTCGCAAAGGGCTGAAAAATACGGTTACAAGGATACCTTGGTTTTTGTCCGTAAGGGCCCTATCGCTGGCAATGCCAGCTCCCACAGGTCAGCGGTGCACACAATCACTGTGGGAGCCGGCGTTGCCGGCGATGAGGCCCTCAAGCCCGCCGCCGAAACCAGGCTCCTGCCCCCACCGCAATCATCACAACCCCCAGCACCCCCAGCCAGAACAGCTCGTCATACCCCAGCAACGGCTTCTCCACCCTCACCCACCCGGCATCCTTGAACAGCTCGCGCATGGCCTGGTTGGCTTCCTCCAGGCTGACCCCGCGATAGCGCTGCGCCGGATCGACGAAGCGCCCGTCGGCATAGCCGTTCAGCGCGCCCCAGTAGTAGTCCGCCAGCGCGCTGTTGCCCTGGGAGGTCCAGGCTTCCCGGGCGATGGCCGCCTTCTTGATGCGTTCGAAGGTCGCCGGGTCGAGTCCGTCCTTGCGCAGGCGCTGGATCATCTCCTGGACAACCTCTTCGGCCTCCTCCACCTGGTCCCGTTCAAGGTCGGCATTCAGGCTGAACAGGCCGCTGTCGCCGAAGCTCTCGCGCTGGCTCCACGGCCCGTAGGACAGACCGTGCTTGAGCCGCAGCTCGCTGTACAGTGCCCAGTCGAGGTAGCGCTGCAGCAGTTCCAGGGTCTCGTCGTGTTCGTTGTCCAGCAGCGGTTCGAGAAACAGCCAGCTCAGCCGGGCACTGTTGCCCAGCAGGCCGCGGACCAGGGTGCGATTGGCTTCGGCCTGGCGGGTGACGCTATCCAGGGTCCGCCTCTCGGCCGGCTCCACCGGTTCCAGCTCGCCCCAGGCCCGTTCCAGATAGGCCGGCAACACCCGGTCGAGACCACCGACGACGATCAGGGTCATGTTGTTCGGCACGTACCAGTTCTTGCGGATCTCATCGACCTGCTCCAGGGTCATGGCGTCGAGGTCGGAGCGCTCGGCGCATTTCAGGCCCAGTTCCACCGCCAGCTGGCTGCTGGCGCGCTGGCCGAGGTCCTGGCGGTCGAGCCAGCGTTGCAGGTGCGAGTAGTGCCCGCCGTCCTCGCGCTCGATGATGCGCCGTGACTGCTCCAGGGCGTCGTCGTCGATCTGGGTGCGCTGGAGGATGGCCAGCAGCAGGTCGAGCACCTTGCGCTGGTTGCGTGCCGGCGCCTCGATGACGAAGGTGGTGTCGGCGCTGCTGGTGTAGGCGTTCCACTCTCCGCCCAGGGCCTGCATGCGCTCTTCAAGGCCGCCTTCGCCACGGTCGTCGATGCCGCTGAACAGCAGGTGTTCGAGCAGGTGTGGCAACTCGCGCTGGGCGCAGGGGAAGTCATCCAGGCCGATGCCCACCACCAGGCGGATCGACACATGGTCGCGCTCATAGCCGGACTTGAGCAGCACTTGCAGGCCGTTGGGCAGCAGATAGCCCTCGACCTGGTTGCGATCGAGGGCAAAGCCGGGGGCACAGCCGAGCAGCAGGCAGATGAGTATCAGGCAACGCATGAAGAACTTCCTTGAACCAGGTCGATGCGGCACGGGGGTCAGGGTGAATGGATTTCATCCGGCACGCTGTCGATCAGCAGACCGCCAGTGTCATGCCCCCCGAGTACCACATAGGCACTGCTACAGAACAATGAATTCAATCTTTTCATATCCGCGATCAGTTCCAGGTGCAGGGCGCTGGTCTCGATGCTCTGCACCACCTTGCGTTGCAGGCGGCTGACATGGGCATGGGCCAGGCGCCGTTCCTGGGCGCGGAAACGGCGTTTTTCCCGCAGCAGCTGGCGGGCGCTTTCCGGGTCGGCGCTGAGAAATACCGAGAGACCAAGGCGCAGGTTGGCCAGCAACTGCGCGTGCAGGCCGGTCAGTTCCTCCAGGCCGACCTCGGAGAATTCGCGGCGCTGCGAGGTTTTCTGCTGCTGGATCTTGCGCAGCATGCGTTCGATCAGGTCGCTGGCCATCTTCAGGTTCAGGGCCAGCTCGATGATCTCGGCCCAGCGCTGGCTGTCCTGCTCGCTGAGGTCTTCCCGGGGCATCTGTGCCAGGTACAGCTTGATCGCGTTGTACAGCGCTTCGATATCGTCGCCGAGGCTGCGGATTTCCTGCGAGACCGCAGTCTGGGTACCGCGCAGCACGCCGTGCATGGCTTCCAGCATGCTGTCCACCAGGTCGCCCAGGCGCAGGGTTTCGCGCACGGCATTGGCCAGCGCCAGGCTGGGGGTGGTCAGGGCGGCCGGGTCGAGGTGGCGCGGGGTGGTGTGGCCATTGGCTTCCGGCCGGTCCGGCATCAGCCAGACACAAACCCTGGCCATCAGGCCGACGGTGGGCAGCAGGGTCAGGCAGCGCAGGCTGTTGTAGAGCAGGTGGAAACCGATCACCAGTTCGGCGGGACGGAAATTCAGGCTGTCCATCCACTCGACCAGCGGATGCAGCAGGGGAATGGTCAGCAACAGGCCGAGCAGCTTGTACAGCAGGCTGCCCAGGGCCACCTGGCGCCCGGCGGTGTTGCGCATGCTGGTGCTGATGAAGGCCAGCAGGCCGCTGCCGATGTTGGCGCCGATCACCAGGCCGATCGCCACCGGCAGGCCGATCACCCCGGCACCGGCGAGGGTTGCGGTGAGCAGTACGGCGGCCAGGCTGGAGTAGGAAATCATCGCGAACAGCGCGCCGATCAGGGCGTCGAGGAGGATATCGCCGGTCAGCGAGGCGAACAGCACCTTCACCCCTTGCGCCGTGGTGATGGGCGTGGCGGCTTCAACGATCAGTTGCAGGGCGAGGATGATCAGGCCCAGGCCGATGCCGACGCGGCCCAGCTGTCCGGCGCGGGTCTGCTTGCGCGAGAGGAAGAAGATCACCCCGAGGAAGATCAGCAGCGGCGACAGCCACGACAGGTCGAAGGTCAGCACCCGTGCCATCAGCGCGGTACCGACGTCGGCGCCGAGCATGATCGCCAGGGCCGGGGTCAGTGCCATCAGGCCCTGGCCGACGAACGAGGTCACCAGCATCGCCGTGGCGTTGCTGCTTTGCACCATGGCTGTGACCAGGATGCCGGCAATGAAGGCCAGCGGTCGGCGGGCCATGTTCTGGCCGATCACCCGGCGCAGGTTGGAACCGTAGACCCTCAGGATCCCGGTGCGGACGATGTGCGTGCCCCAGATCAGCAGGGCGACGGCCGACAATAGATTGAGCAGGGTCAGCATGCTCGGCCCCCTGTTTCCGTGCCCCAGCGGGGCGAATGAATGACGCTTGGAGCCTGGCCGTGAAGACGGCGGTTGTTACCAGTGCTCCCTTTAAGCTTTAGTCCGCTGCAAGCCATGGCGCCAGCGGTTTTTCCTACGGCCCATAATGAAAAAAGGCCCCGGAAGGGGCCTTGATTCAGCAACTGGCCAGTATTACTGACCCGGGATGTCCTTGCGAAGTTTCACCGGCTCGGTCGGTTCTTCGTTGCGCTTCTTCGCCATGGCGGTGCGCATGCGGATATTGATCGCCTCCACGGCCAGGGAGAAGGCCATGGCGAAGTAGACGTAGCCTTTCGGTACATGCACGTCGAAGGCTTCGGCGATCAGCACGGTACCGACCACGATCAGGAACGACAGGGCGAGCATCTTCAGCGACGGGTGCTGGTCGATGAAGTCGCTGATGGCCTTGGCGCAGAGCATCATCACCAGCACGGCGACGATGATCGCGGCGATCATCACCGGGACGTGGGAGACCATGCCGACGGCGGTGATCACCGAGTCCAGGGAGAACACGATATCGATGATGGCGATCTGCACGATGGTGAACAGGAACTTGCCACCCTTGCCTGCCGGCTCGTCGGCGCTTTCGTCTTCGCCTTCGAGGCCGTGGTAGATCTCCTGGGAGCTTTTCCACAGCAGGAACAGGCCGCCGAAGAACAGGATCAGGTCACGCCCGGAAATGTCCTGGCCGAACACCTCGAACAGGGTGTCGGTAAGGCGCATGACCCAGGTGATCGACAGCAGCAGCATGATCCGCGTGACCATGGCCAGGGCCAGGCCGAAGATCCGGGTGCGTTGCTGCATGTGCTTGGGCATGCGGCTGACCAGGATCGAGATCATGATGATGTTGTCGATCCCGAGCACGATTTCGAGTGCGGTCAGGGTGAAAAAGGCAACCCAGATTTCCGGGCTGGTCAGCCATTCCATGTTTGTTCCTTCGAGCGTATGACGTCGCGCGCCGGTTCAGGCGCGCGAAGGGTTGGTTGAATCCATGTATTAGAGGCTACTGAACAACGGGAAAATTCCCATGAGCAGCGCGGCGAACATTATGCACAGGCAGACTAGCACTGCCCATTTCAGCGTGAAGCGCTGGTGGTCGCCGAATTCGATACCGGCCAGGGCTACCAGCAGGTAGGTGGACGGCACCAGCGGGCTGAGCAGGTGCACCGGCTGGCCGACGATCGAGGCGCGGGCCATTTCCACTGGCGAGATGCCGTAGTGGCTGGCGGCTTCCGACAGCACCGGCAGAACGCCGTAGTAGAAGGCATCGTTGGACATGAAGAAGGTGAACGGCATGCTCACGATCGCCGTGATCACCGCCAGGTACGGGCCCAGGGCATCCGGAATCACCGCCAGCAGGCTCTTCGACATGGCTTCGACCATGCCGGTGCCGGACAGGATGCCGGTGAAGATACCGGCGGCGAAGATCAGCCCGGTAACCGCCAGGACGCTGCCGGCGTGGGCGGCGATGCGATCCTTCTGCTGTTGCAGGCACGGGTAGTTGACGATCATCGCGATGCTGAAGGCGATCATGAACAGCACTGGCAGCGGCAGCACGCCGACGATCAGCGCGACCATCAGGGCGGCGGTCAGGGCACCGTTGAACCACAGCAGTTTCGGGCGGCGGGCGTCCGGGTACTGGGATACTGTGATTTCGCTGTGGTCGATCTCGTCGCCCGGCAGGTGCAGTTCGCCGAGACGGGCGCGCTCGCGCTTGCCGTACCAGTAGGCGATGACCAGGATGGCGGCGACGCCGGCGAGCATGGCCGGGATCATCGGTACGAAGATGTCCGATGGATCGACGTGCAGGGCGCTGGCGGCGCGAGCGGTCGGGCCGCCCCAGGGGGTCATGTTCATCACCCCGCCGGCGAGGATGATCAGGCCGGCCATGATCCGCGGGCTCATGCCCAGGCGGCTGTACAGCGGCAGCATCGCGGCGCAGCAGATCATGTAGGTCGTGGCGCCGTCACCGTCCATGGAGACGACCAGGGCCAGCACTGCGGTGCCGACCGAGACTTTCAGCGGGTCACCCTTGACCAGCTTGAGGATCTTGCGCACGGCCGGGTCGAACAGGCCGGAGTCGATCATCAGGGCGAAATACAGGATGGCGAACATCAGCATCACGCCGGTAGGCGCCAGCTTGCTGATGCCTTCCAGCATCATCGGGCCGATCTTGCTGGAAAAGCCGCCGAACAGGGCGAACAGGATGGGCACCAGGATCAGGGCGATCAAGGCCGACAGGCGCTTGGTCATGATCAGGTACATGAAGGTGATGACCATGGCGAAGCCGAGGAAGGTCAGCATGGGAGTACTCCAGGCGTAGTGCGTCGGGACGGGGACGTGACGGACGGGTCAGCGTGTTGGGCGCTGGGGCTGGAGTAGCGGGGGGAATTGCGGGCGCAGGACGGTACGGAAAGACATCAGAATCACCATTGTTCTTGTTGAGTAGGCCGGGCTCCTGTGGATTCGGGATGCCCTGGCGCGCCGGTCGCTATGCCGGTGGTGAGGCGATGCTAAGGGGCTAAGCTTTCAGCCAGCTTTCGATGCTGAAAGCTTCATTTTCGACCTCAAGAGCGCGATGCGGACCCTGTGGGAGCGGGTTCACCGGAACGCCGGACCGCCGCGATTGCAGTGCTGAA
>NZ_JBMDIJ010000095.1:0-20355 GCF_057808595.1 Pseudomonas sp. FG98
CGAATGTGACCTGCTGATGCGCAAGCCGGCGCTCAAGCGGGATGAGAAGGCGCACGCGCCTTGAGCTGCTGGAAGTGCTTGATGGACGGCAGTTTTCGATGCTTGTGGAAGCTCAGTCAGCATTTGATAAGCCAGCGTTCACATCAGGCTTTGGAGTATCAGGTTCTGATGGACAGGTATCGTGGCAGCCCCTGGTCTTACCCACAGCAACTGACCGAGCTCGAATATGGTCCTGGCGACGTATTAGCCAGGATGTATCCCGGTCGTTTTCGCTTCAAAAAACGCTATTTCAGCGCCGCGAAAGGCTTGGTGGAGCAGTTCATTGCGAACGTCCCAGGCCCGACGGCGAGGGCCTATTTGAACGCTATTTCTACAATCAGCGCTTTCGAACTATCGATGTGAACAAGCCTGGCTTGTGTCCACCATGTCTCCGCACACATGCCCACCTTAAATAGTACATGCAAAAAAAACGGGGCCCGAAGGCCCCGCGGTCGATCCATTAGCAAGCCTTTTCGAATAGTGCTTCGAATGCGGCGTCCTGAATGCGTTCATGCATGAAGTGATAGGTGATGCTGTTCTCTTCAACTTGAGGTTGTGCACTGATCTCGGCAAAGCCATTGGTGATGGAAATCGCCTGTCGTAACACTGTAGCCCGGACCCAAGGATCGAAGAACGCGTAGATCGCCCTATACAGCGACTTTGGCTGGGTGCTGCTGGTATCGATTCGGAACCTCAATGCTGGTAGCCAGGCAGGATGGATAACGTCACCGTCATCTATACCCGGAGCCATGTAGAAGCAGGTCGCCGACGTGCAGCCCTTCATAAGTTGCGACCACAGCGCGCAATCGGCGCCTCGCACTTCCGGCAAGAAGCCTGGATGCACGTGGATGAACTTCAGATGCGGAAGCTCCAACAGCTTTCTGGGCACGATACCACCGCCGGTAAATAGCACCTGGCTTTCTGGTAATGACGCAAGCCGCTTATGCAGTCGCTCGTCATTCAAATCATCCACCAGCAACTGTTCAACGTTCGCCGAGTATTCGCTCAGATCACGCAAGGCCAGCGCGTCATCGATCACTTCTGCTGGTATATCGAAGCCACTTTCGATTTCACTTCTCACGCATCGGTACAGTGCTGTTTCACTGCGCTGAAGTACCCCCGACCAGTGGTGAATACTATTGCGCTGTCGGGACTGTGCATAAGCGATGCGCAACGCCCCAGGCAGGAAGCGGCCCACCGGTTTTTTACTTGAAAGGTCTTTTGCGGAGACCAATTGAATGATCTTCTCCGGCTTAAGTCCCATGCCTTTGAGGGTTGCCAGATAGGCGCGGGCGATAGGGCCTTCCCAGAACAACACAGTGATTGCAAGTGTCTTTTCGGTCACGGCCTTGGCAGATGGGGCCAGGACCGTAGCGGCCGGAGGATTTGGGTAACTGTAGCTATTGAAGAAACCATCGATGGAGTCTTGCACTAGATCCAGCAGGCCCTTGTCCAGAGCCGCCCCCAATGAGTCCCGCAGCTTGAGTGCCGCGTTGAGACGCTTGGCGGCCTCGGCTGTGCGCTGTGCCTGGAGCAGGCGCGCCATATCTTTCAGTAGTAACAGAAGTGCCAGGGTAGATGGCACGGTGCTCAATACGTTGCTGCTGGCTCTGCCCCCGCTGGGCAGGTAGCTGTCATATAGGCAGCGGGAGATCTCGATACGCTTGCACAGAAAGGCCAGCAATTCGAAGTCGGTGTCACGCCACTCGGGTTGCCGGGCGCAGTCAATGACCCTTGCCGCAGTGTCGAAGTGGACGTTCGGCAACGGTGCCGCTGTCTGCAAGGACAGGTATTGACTGATATATCCTTCGATCATTCTCGCGGTCCTTCAACCTTTGGCAATTTTTTGGTGGGCGACTTGCAGAATGTTGGCAACGGTCCAGTACAGGACCATTCCCGACGGGAACGAATAGAACAGCACAAAGAAACCGAGTCCCATGATCCCTGAAGATATCGCTTGGCGTGTCGCTGACTGGCCGTCAGGTACCGAGGCCAGTTTTATGCTCAGCAGCGTGGTGAATGCCATCAGTACCGGCAGCAGGTTGAAATAGGCGCCGAACAGTGGCAGGTCGACGCCGAGAGGGAAGAGCTGGTCAGGTTCTGCCAGGGTCCGGATCCACAGGAAAGACGCATCGCGCAGTTCGAAGGTCTGGCCCAGCAGGTGGAACAGGGCGACGAATACTGGCACCTGGACCAATACGATAAGCAACGGTTTCAAGCCCGCCAGTGGGCTGACCTGATGACTCTCATAGAGCTGGAGAATGCGCTCGCTTTGTTCTCCTCCCTTGTAGTTCTTGCGAATTTCCTGCAGCTCGGGCTGGATCCGCGCCTGGATGGCAGCGAATTTTTTCTGCGCCGAGATGGTTTTCTTCGCCATCGGGTACATGACCAGGCGAATCAGAAATGCCAGCAGAATGATCGACACGCCCCAACTGCCAACGATCTGCTGAATGAACTCCAGCGCATGCATGATTCCCAGGCTTAATCCGCGCATCCAGTTCCACAGGCTGGAAAACAGCAAGCCACCGAGATCGGGAGTGGCACTGGTCAGTGCCTGATAGGCCTTTCCGCCACCAAACACGCTCCACTGGAAATTCTGCGGTGCGGTGCTATCGCCGACCGGTAACTGAATGCTCACAGAGGTCAGGAAGGGGGCTAGTGCAGCTTGCTCCGCCGGTAATTGCGGAACGCTTGCTTGCCAGGTCGAGGCTAAAGCGTTGTCGTTGGTTGCGCTCAGGATCAATGCCAGATAACGGCTCTGCAGTCCCAGCCACTGGGTTCCAGGTGCGTCCTTGGATGAGAACTCCTGTACATCACCCAAGCGCTGGGTGCTGACGCCATCGGCATTCTGGTAAACCAGTTCAGTAAATGAGTAGATGCTTTGCCCCATGCCCAGCCCCTGGGCGGGCGATTCGCCGATTCCGGGGCCGATGTGCAGTTCAAGGCGGTTGTCCGCGCGTACGGCGGCGCTCTCAAGGTGCACTGCTACATCGAGGTCCGAGCGCCAGTCGTGCGCTTGCAGGTGCCAGGTTTTAGTCAGGGTGAAGGGCTGCTCAGGATGTTCCAGAACCATGACCAGGGTATCAGCTGTCTGGCTGCGCACCTTCCAGCCACCGGCCAAGGTTTCCCATTCCCGCAGATCCTTGCCGGCCAGTTGGCCGTTCAGAATGAAAAGGCCCTCGCCAGGGACCGCCATGTCCTGTTCCTGGCCTGCCGAGTCGTGCAGGTGAGGCAGTCGCCAATGCTGGATGCTGGCGTCCTTCAGGTTGAACTGCAGGTTTAGGCTGGAGTTGCCGAGACTGGCGACAGGAGCCGCCGATGCGCCTGTCATGTATAGGAACAGAATGAAAAGCCAGCCAAGCCAGCGGATTTGAGATGCGCTCTTGAATGTGGACATAAGGGGATTTTCTGCTGAGGTCAGCATTCTGCTGAACTGGCGGATGGAGGAGCAACCGGCATCCATGCCGTGAAGGGATAGTCCTTTAGATGAAAAAGGTGCAACGAATTGGCAATCCGGCCAATCCGATCACTTCTTGTTGCTGTGTTCTTCTTTTTTGACGACGTCCTTGCGCAGCCCCAGCAGGCGCAGCAAGCGATGCCAGTACAGCTTGAGAACCATGGCGACGGCCGCCAGGGCGCCGAGGATGCCTTGCAACATGGCGCTGCCGGTACCCGGATCAAGGTAGGCGAATGCGTTGATTGGCAGGAACACCAGGCACAGCAGGGCAATCAGGGAAAACTTGTTTTTTTGCATGAGAAAGCTCCTTATTGATTTCTCAGTGTTTTCAGATACTCAGCAGCCTTATCGCCGCTTTTACCGGTGTTGAAAATCCAGCGTTGGCGAGCTTCGCGTAACGATGCCTGCCATTTTTCCGAATCATCGGCCATTGCCTGGGCAACCTCGCCGAGCGTTTCCAGCCGATCGACGGCAACCACGACGCCTAACTGTTCCCGAACCTGCACTTCGATCGGTTCGATATCCAATTGTGCATAGTCGGGGTTCAGCACCTTGCGCGGCACATCGGCGAAAATCACCGGACGCTCAAGGCCGAAGGCAAATTCAAGCGCTGCGCCTGACCAGTCGCTGAGCATGATGTCCGAGCTCTGCAACGAGGCGGTGCCATCGCTGTCTTCATCCATCCGGAAGCGCGGTTCGTCCCGGTAGTGCCGGGCAATCTCATCCAGCGTCGGCCCCGCGAACTTCCGGGTTCGCGGGTGAGGGCGCAAGATCACGCGCAGGCCGGCATCGATCAGCGGCTTTACTGCATCGATACCGTGTTGTTCGATCAGGCCGTTCGCTCCCCAGGTCGGTGCAACCAGGACCTGGATCGGTGCATCTGCGCGTGGCAGCGGGCCGGCGTTGCCTTGTTCGAGAATGCGGTCGAGTCGTCCATAGCCATGTTCCACCAGGGTTTTCGGCGACAGACCAAGCGCCTGCTCGCGAGCCCGGGTCTCTTCGACATGATGCGGCCCCACGCAGAGGATGGAGTCGAAATGATCGAAGGCCTCGGCCCGGTAGATCATGTGGGTGCTGACGATGGAGTGATGCAGGTAGGCGTAATGCACAGGGAAGGGCGAACGCTTGATGTGGAAGCTCTGCAAGTCCGGCATGGTCATCAACAGAACATCGACGTCCAGGGTGGAAAAGAACAGCGTGCGCATGCTGCCCTCGCCGACATAGAAGGCGCGCATGCCCTCCGGCGGATCGAGCAGCAGCGGGTCGTCAGACGCGGAGGTCACATAGAGCACCGGCAGGTCGTGAAGACGCTGCAGTGACCTGAATACCGGCTCGAACCAGGACCAGTACCCCTTCCCCTCGGAGTAGAAAACGATCTGGCGCTGTTCCCGAGGCACACGCTTGAATGCCTGGAGGCCCTGCCATTCCTGCCGCAGCCTGCGCAACCCGGCAAACATCTTCACACCCCGAGCCGGATGAAGGAATCCAGCTGTCCGTTGCCAAGCATCTCATGGTACTGATCCAGGTCCTCGACCGTGTCCACCTCCAGCCAGCCGTTGTCGGTGAACGCGGCGCGGGCTTTCCAGCCACTGTCGATCAGGCTTTGCAGGAAGGTGGTCATGTACATATTGTCGAAGTCCTTGCCATCGCGCAGCACATGACGGTCCATCTGGTGCCAGGCCTGGCGGAACGCCGCGACATGATCGCCGCGAACCTTGATCAGCCCCATGTACTGGCCCTGGACTTCGCTGTAGTCCTTCGGCTTTTTGCCCAGTTCCAGAATATGACCGTCGGCATCCAGCTTGAGGGTTTCGGCATCGGCCAAGGGGTTGTCCATGCGGATCTCCCAGAAACGGCGCCACTGCCGATCGATCGAGATCGCCAGCGGTGCATCGGTCTCCAGCAGGCTGTCCAGTACGGATGGCTGGTAGATGATGTCGCCATAGGCGATCAGCAGGTCTTCTCCATCGACCATCCGCTCTTCTGCACAGAACAGGGTGCTAACCATATTGGTTTCGGCGAAGCGTGGATTGAGCACCAGCTCAGCGCCCTGGTCCTGCAGGCAGTCGGCGCGATAGCCGCCAATCAAGGTGATGTCGGCGAGACCCTTGGCGCGCAGGACGTCCATTTGCCGATGCAGCAGGGCACGGCCCTGGAGTTCAACAAGGCACTTGGGGCGCTCGTCGGTATAGGGGCGCAGACGCGTGCCTTGTCCGGCTGCCAGGATGATTACGCGCATGGTGTGTCCTTGCTGGAAAAAAGATGACGAATAAGGGTGGCGTCCTGCTCCGCATTGGCAGAGGGGCGCTCCGGATGCCACATGACGCCGGTCCATGGCAGTGTTTCGTGAACGGCAGCTTCGACGCTGCCGTCGTCCGCCTGGACCCTGGCCAGCAGCCCGGGTGCCAGGTCGACCCTGGCGATACCCCAGTTATGGAAGCTGTTGACCTCGCTATAGGCGGCGAACAGTTCGTCTGTGCCAATCGCCGATACCGCATGCATGCAACCGACATGCCCGCTGACCGGTCGCAGGCCGCCGCCAAGAAAATGATTGAGCATCTGCATGCCTCGGCACACGGCCAGCACCGGAAGCTGGCGACTGCGCGCCAGGGTCAGCAGGGCTTGCTCGGTTCGGTCGCGCGCCATGGAGGCATTGCTGGCACCGGGCAGGTGAGAGAGATCGTTGCCGCCGCTGAGGATCAGCCCCGCCACCTGCTGCCGCTCCAGCCAGTCCTGTGGCTGCGCCAGGCCGTTGGGCACCGCCACAAGGTCGATACCCAGCTCTTCCAGCAGTGCCGCCCAGCGCTGGTCCAGGCAATCGCGCAGTTCGCCATGGCCGGCAATCTGCTCCACCCGTTGAGTAATGGCGACACGCATCATTGGATCACTCGGATGATCCGGTTGCCGGCGTCCAGCTCCAGAACCCTGGCAAGCGCCAGCGCCCGGTACTGGGTTTCGCCGACGCCGAGCGCTGCCGGCAGGCCGAATTCGGCGGCACGGATCGCCATATGCGAATTGGCGCCGCCATACATGGTGATCAATCCGGCGATCTGGCGGCCGAACAGCCAGTCATAACCCGGATCGGCCTGTGGAATCAGGGCGATCTTGCCGGTCAGGTCCTGCTCGTCATCGCCTTCGTTTAGGTCGACACAGTTCGCCCGGATCTGGGCCGCACCGACAAAGTTGGGCTGCGTTGCGGGATACAGGAAGACGTTCAAGTCTTCGCTGGAGCACAGCAGTGGGGGCAGCTCGATGGTTTGCAACTGCTGATGCAGCGCCCGGTTGCGACGACCGGCCTCGCGCAGATAGTCAGCGGGCGAAGCGGCTTCAGGCGTGTCGTTGCGCAAGGCGAGAATGGCGTCGATGTGCAGGTAGGCCAGCTTTTCGCGAGGAATGCCCAGCGGTTCGGCCCAGTCGATCAGTTCGTCGAGTGCCAGTGAGAGGTTGCGGGTAAAGGCGAACTTGGCGTACTCGCGTCCCTCGATGGCCTGCCTCAGGAACTGCTCCAGGGTGTCGGCATCCTGGCTGATTCCGGCCTCGGCAAGTGCCGCGACAAAGCGTGGACGAGCCTGTTGCCAGAGGCTTCCCGGTACCTCGCCTGCAGCAGCAGGCGGCTGTGTGCCCACGCTATCGATGATCGGCCTGAGGTAGCGCTCGGGATCGGCGCGATAACTTGGGGAGTTGATGTCGTATGTGCCCGGGCGCAGGTGTCCGTATTTGTCGACGAAAGCCTCCCAGTCCAGCTCACCGCGGGCACAGCTTTCCGCATCGTGGGTGAGCATGTGGCTGACGGTGCGAATGGAGCCGAAGAAGTCCTCCATTTCCGCCTCGCTCAGCACGCCACTGCTGACCGCCGAGCGCAGCAGTGTGACCGCGACGAAGGCGCTGCGTGCCAGATGGGCGAAGGGCAGGGTGCCATATTTGCGGCAGTCGAAAAGCAGGGCGCGGATTTTCTCCAGGGGCGGCATCGATCGCCCGCGCAGTTGCTCGAAGCGCCGCTCCAGTTTCTCGATCTGTGCCAGGTCAGCGGCGTTGCGCAGTATCGCGTTCGCGCTGATCTCGCGTAGCCCGTCGCGCAGTTGGTCGATCTCGGCGCTGGTGAATCCACCTTCTTCGCCGAGGCGCTGACGCCAACGCTCGAAGTCCAGGGCAAAGCAGGTCGGTACCACGTCGAACTCGACCTTATCGTGCAGCCACGGGTGACGCTCCAGCCAGGCGAGGTAGAAGTCGGCCAGGCGGGTAGCCAGGGCCTCGTCCAGGCAGGCGGGAATGAACGAGTTGAAACTGGCGCGGATATCCACATAAGGATGGCCGGCAAAGTCGATCAGCAGTGGCGACGGACGTACATCTCGATAACCATATTCGGCCCGTTGGGTCGCCCAGGTTTCATCCATGATCAGGTGCCGATACAGGCTGACGGCAAGGGGTTGTGGCTTGGTGCCGATGATCTCGGCGGGGTTCCAGTCCGGCATGATGCCGAACAGGGCGCGTTTGCCTACGACGAAAGGCGGCGGTTCCTGCCGCGCTTCGAAGTTCTCCCGGGCGGCATCGAGATGGCGGAACAGCTCCGCATCACTGCCTTCGCGCCTGGAGTGGTTCACGGCGATCGGTCGTACCTGGAGGATATGCAAACCGGCGTCGCGGGTAATCGCGAACTCCACGTCCAGCGAGTCATAGCCCAGCAGGGATTCGATTTCCCGCAATGCCGGCAGCAGGGCCACCAGGTTGTCCGGAATATTGACGCTCGCCTCGTCGGCGTTGCGCCGCATCACCAGGGTCTTGTGCTGGTCGCTGGTGCCGCTGGTGATGGATTCGGTGCTTCCGCTGACATCGTCGTAGTTGACCAGATAGTAGGGGGCGCCGTTGCTAAGACCGCGGGTGAAGGCGACGCCGCTGGCGATCACGCCTTCGAGCATTGGCTGGACCAGCACCTGGTTGCGTGGATTGCTGTCCGGATAGGAGGCGATCACATGCTCGATGGCGGTTTGCAGGGTCTGCAGGTTGCTACCGTCGATATTCAGAAGGCTGGTATAAGCGCCGGCGTTGGAGTGGCTGAAACCGTCTTCCGACAAGGCACTGCTGCGGATCACCAGGTTGAGTCCGGGGAAGTGCCTCTGGATCCCGGACAGCACTCGCGGCGGGTCTTCCAGCCATTCGGCCACGGTAAAGCTGACCTGGTCCTCGATGCGGCTGCACTTGACCATACGTCGCAGGCGCCTCAGGGTCTGTGCTTTGGTCCCGAGGACAAAGTGGGCCAGGTCCCGTGGCTCGTTCAGCTCCGCCCAGTCGCCCTGGACATCGATCGCTTCCACTTGCATGCCTTGGCAACGCAGCATTTCGACGAGGTCCGACAGGTTGCCCTGTTGGAACTGCTCGCGAAGGGTTGCCTGGTGTTCCAAGAGGAAGGCGATCGCCTTCGGGCCGAAATGCACGCAGCCGACGAATTCCGCAGCGGCAAGTGCGTCAGGGATATCCGCGCCCAGGCGGGTGATGATCTGCTTGTGCAGCGAAACCTTCTCGCAGCGCTGCAGGTCCGCTCCGGTCCGTCCGGCGTAGCGGGTGCGCCAGTGGCTGTCGACGGCAACGCAGACATCTGCCTTGCTCACGCTCAGCGCAGTGGCCAGGCTGCGACGGAACAGTACGTCGGAGTAGGACACCAGGCTGTTGTGGTGCTTGGCAAGGTCGACCAGCAGGAAGGAGTAGGCGGAACGGGTCGACTGCCAATCGTCGTTCACCCAGTAGCGGAGATCAGGGTAGCGCTCGCGTACCGACTCCAGCCGGTAGCCGCCCACGAAGTGTACGCTCGACTTGAGCGCCTCGGTCGCGTGGATCAGCCAGTCTATGACCCGGGTATGCCCGGACGCGCTACGTAGCGCCGCGTGTTCATCGCCCTGGAAGGGGCGGCCGGCGCCGAGGAAAATTACCGATGACTGCATCGTTGGGTATCCATTCTTTCAGTAGGCGCGGCAGCCTGTGCCGCCGCGCTCATGCCATCACCAGTTGCGTGCTGCTTCGGTCCAGTAGCCAAAGCCCCAGCAGTCGCGAACGGGGTCGAGCAGTTCCGGATTCTGGGTCTTGGCGTACACGCAGGATTGTGTCTCCCCGTGGGCGATCAACTTGTAGTCGTTGCCATTGGAGGCATAGAGGTACTGAGGCACTCTCTCGGCACTACGGGCCGGGTCCAGGGGCAGGCTCGGGATGAAGTTGGGGGCCAGGCCGACAATCCATTCCGCGCTGTCCTTGCCGTAGGTACTGTGGAGGCCATCGAATTTCTCGCTCACCGGGTACTTGCCGTTGGCCTTGCGATAGGCCTCCAGTGCCGCCTTGATCTTGCTCAGGTCGGCCTTGCGCTGGTTGAACAGGACGTCTTCGTTGGTGAGGACAATCTTGCCGGTTGCTTGCAGGGACGCGACGAGATCGGGGTTGCGAGGCACCTCGACGGTGAAGTGGGTCTGGGGCGAGAAGCCGGACTTCTGATCATATACGAAGTCGACGAACACCCCGCTCTGGGTGGCGCTGTCATTTGCCTCGGGATGCAGCAGGTCCAGGCCCGGAACGGCATCGCATACGGCCTTGCCCGACGCCGGCGGGCAAAGGGTCCTGGCCAGGTCGCTGAGGCTGGCGAGGCTGTGATCGTAGGTCAGCGCCTCGCTGTTCCGGGACTTTGCCTTGATCATCATCAACGGACGATAGCGGTTGTAGCCCCACAGCTGGTGATTATTGATCTGGTAGTT
This sequence comes from Pseudomonas sp. FG98, assembly GCF_057808595.1. Taxonomy (NCBI): domain Bacteria; kingdom Pseudomonadati; phylum Pseudomonadota; class Gammaproteobacteria; order Pseudomonadales; family Pseudomonadaceae; genus Pseudomonas; species Pseudomonas sp. FG98. The sequence goes on from NZ_JBMDIJ010000095.1 coordinate 10,231, forward strand.
GTCAGGCGCCGCATTCATGTAGGAAACCGGCGCTCCGTGGTCGCTCTTGATCACCAGCAGGGTCTGGTCGTAGATCCCGATGGCCTTGAGCTTCTCGATCACTTGGGCGGTTTGCCGCATAGCGCAACGGGTTTCGTTCAACACGCCTTGATAGTTCTGGTTGGCTTTGAACCATTTCGCATCGGCACTGCGATAGGTGCAGTTTTCATCCAGGTCCACCGGGAAATGGGTATGCAGCAGGTGCATATAGCGCACGCTGCGCTGTGTACCCGCCACATGCAGGTTGTCCATGAACATCATCAGATCTTCGCTGTGCAGGCTGTTGAGCGAATCCCATTTTGCGCCCTTATGCTCCAGGCCTCGACGCCCTTTGGCACTGAGGGATTTCGTCGACACCAGGTCGCGAATTTGCTCGTTCATGAACTGCGCTGTCACCGCCGTGCCGACTCGTGCTGCGATGTAAGGATAAAGGTCCAGTGCGGTAATGGAGCGTTCGACGATGTCGGTACCACCCAGGGTCAGCGGTGTGATGCGATTGCTGGGGACGTTGTTAAAGGTACTGTATGCACCGTAGGTCACGACGTCGGCACCATTTGCCTGTTCGCGGTCCACGGAGTTGAGGCGATCCGGCGGAAGGCGCAGTGAAAGACCGTGTTTATCCGTGAATGCCCTGTAGTTGAAGTTTCCGTACAGCTCGGAGCGGATCGACGCCCAGGTCGCCGGGGCTGCAGAAATGGCGTTGTCGTAGAAGGTGAAGTCCTTGAGTTGGCGCTTCAGTTCCGGGTCTTCTTCGAGGACCTGCTTGGCGACGTTGCTGGCGAGACCATCGAAGCTCAGCACCAGTACGTTGTCACTGGACGATAGACGGGTGAAGTGGCTGAGCGAAGCGCTGGAGTTGAGCAGCGCTGGCAGCGCGGCGCCTACGGTGGTCAGCGTAAGAATCAGCATGAAAACCTGGGTTGCGGCTTTCAGGCGTGTGAAGGTCAGGAGTGCAAGTAGCAGCGAGCCACCTGCGACCAGGTAAAGATTGTGCGGATCGGTGACGAGGTCTTCCGGTGAGACCATCCCGGCTTCCTGGACCAGGGGCAGCATGTAGCCAGCCAGACCGGCCCAGAACAGGATGCCGTACAGCAACAGCGAAGCCAGCCAGTTCAGCCGAAGCAAGGCGAGCAACGAAGCACAGACAAAGAAAACGACGCTGGCCGCAGCGGTGATCAGCGAAGAACTGACGAAGAAGTCAAAAATGTTGAAATTGATGTCGTTTATCGACAGATAAACAACATAAAGAGGGACCCACAAAAAAAGCGTGGACGCGGCGCACAGAGAAAGAACTGCGCGTTTGCACAACGGGCTGGTGTTTTTTATTGCGATCACGGGGCTACGGGCTTCCTGCGCAGGCTTGTCTCGGCACGATGCTTGGAGGCATGGCCTTGAATGGTAAAAAAATTTTGCGGGATTCTATCAGAGCATTATGAAAATGGAACCGTTGGGTCACATTGTCACCATCTTGGTCCGGTGCTATCTGTCAATATTCTAAAGGGCTTTATGCTCTTTATTGTGATTTGCATCACGTTTTCTACTTGTGGTTTGGTGTGCACTGTGGGATGCGGCACGTTTGAGTTCAGTGTTTTTGAGAGAGGTTTTCTTTGGTTGTAATAAAAAGTTACATGTGGCGCTTTGGAGGCGACTACTGAAGAGATAAAAAAACCACCTTACGGTGGTTTTTTCAAAAGACAGCGGAGTTACTCGCCCTGATAGATGCACCCGCTGGTGCAGGTTTCATGAATGCGAACCTGACTCAACTCCGGCAGCAAAGGCTTGACCTGATCCCAGATCCATTTGGCGATCACTTCGCTGGTCGGGTTTTCCAGACCGGGAATATCGTTGAGATAGTTATGGTCGAGCTGATCGTAGAGCGGTTTGAAGATCGCCTTGATCTCGGCGAAGTCACGGATCCAGCCGGTGTGTGGATCGAGTGGGCCGCTCAGGTGCAGGGCGACCTTGAACGAATGGCCGTGCAGGCGTCCGCACTTGTGTCCGGCCGGGACGTTCGGCAAGCGGTGCGCCGACTCAAAGGTAAACTCTTTAAAGATTTCCAAAATTTTCAACTCTAAGAACCAATGCTGCCGCGCAGTTTACCAGCAAGGTCAGTGCAACGGTTGCAGATGGTCGGCCAGCGTGCCGCGCTCGACCAGGTCGAGAAACTGCTCGCCCAGGCGCCGGCTTTCACTCATCGCGGTGTGCCAATAGCGCTGGCGTGTCGCCGCGTCGCCCATGAAACGCTTGAAGTCGTTGCGGTCCGGCAGCTTGCCGTAGGGCAGGCGGGCCAGGTACTGCGGTGACGGGGCCAGCAGCACCACGTCCTGCAGCCGATCGGCATCGCCACGCCGCCATGGCAGGGCCTTGTCGAACCAGCCAGGGATCACTTTGTCGGTGAAATGCGGATACAGCACGATGTCCTCACCGCTGTAGGGCAGGTCGAGGTGGTAATCCAGCAGGCCACCGTCGCGGTAGGTCCCGGCTCCGGCCCCCGGGATATCCCGCACGCCTTCCATGACCATGGGAATCGAGCCGGACGCCAGCAAGGCATGGCGCAGGTTGTCGCGAGCCAACGGCAGGCAGCGCGACGGGAAGTCGGTCAGCGCGTGCAGCGGCGGAGCGCTGCGGGCGTCATGCAGAATGATCCGCTCGAAATGCTTCGACAGCCGTGGCCGGCCGATCAGGTTGTCGGCGATCACCGAGGACAGGCCGAGGCCCAGGCGCCCGCGATGATCATCGGCGAGCAGGCCATGGCTCTTCACCACCATGATGTTCAGGCGGTACAGCGGGTTGTCGAGAATGCTGGCATCGCGGCCTTCGAGCAGGTCGTCGAGCATGCGCTGGCAACTGCGGCTGACCTCGGCCTGGGTCACCCCCTTGGCGAAATCCTGCGCGGTATACAGGTCGCCCAGGCGGCGGATCGCCGTAGCCGGGTCCGGCAGGCAGGCACTGGCGAAGCGCCAGGAGCCGATCGACGCGCCGATCAATGCGCGTTCCCGTGGTGCCCGGGGCAGCCACTCGCCGAACAGGGCCAGGTCCAGGCCCTGAATACCCAGGGCTTTCGGCCCGCCAGCAGCCCCAGGCAGCACACCGACATCCGCAGCGCTCAGGCCTTGCCGGCGAATCCGCGCCAGGGCACGTTTGCCGGCCTTGAGGGTCAGCGCGGGGTAAGGGATGTGCATCGCGGTCATGAAGGGGCTCGCTGCGGGTGGATCGACGAGTATAGAGCGTGGTCTACCGCGCTATCATGTCGCCAGCTGTTTTCAGCTTCAATTAAGTTCGGCTGGATAGACTTCTCACCGTACCCGATTGATCACGATGGAGAAACACGATGAAAACCCTTACTGCCCTGTTTGCTACCGCTGCCCTGGCCCTGAGCGCCAACGTTGCCCTGGCCAAGGATGTACAGCCCGACCAGGTGGTGAAGCTGGTCCAGAGTCAGCAGATCCAGTCCCTCGATACCCTGAAGCAAAAGGCCCTGGCCCAGCATGCCGGTGCGACCGTCACCGACAGCGAACTGGAAGAGGAATACGGCCGCTACATCTATAAGGTCGAACTGCGTGATGCGCAGAACGTCGAGTGGGATGTCGACCTGGATGCCAAGACTGGCGAAATCCTCAAGAACGCCCGGGATAACTGATGCCGCGTTTTGCCCTAAGCATCCGCTGGCCCCTGCTCGCGCTGCTGGCGGTCTGCTCGCTGGCGGTGGCCCGCGACCTTGACCAGGACGAAGCCCTGGTCCTGCGTCGCGACGGGGTTATCCTGCCGCTCGAACAGCTGCTGCAAGCCGCCCTGGGACGCTATCCCGGGGCGCGGTTGCTGGAAGCGGAACTGGAAGAGGATGACGACATCTACGTCTACGAAGTCGAGTTGCTCACCCAGGAAGGCGTGGTGCGCGAAATCAAGCTCGACGCCGCCAGCGGCACCCTGCTCAAAGACGAGGAAGATGATTGATGCGCCTGCTACTGGTCGAGGATAACGTCTCGCTGGCCGATGAACTGACCGCCAGCCTGCAGCGCCTGGGCTATGCCGTGGACTGGCTGGCCGACGGCCGCGATGCGGTGTACCAAGGGGCCAGCGAACCCTATGACCTGATCGTGCTGGATCTCGGCCTGCCCGGTATTCCGGGGCTGGAGGTATTGCAGCAGTGGCGCGCCGGCGGCCTGGTCACCCCGGTCCTGATCCTTACCGCGCGGGGCTCCTGGGCCGACCGCATCGAAGGACTCAAGGCCGGCGCCGACGATTACCTGAGCAAACCGTTCCACCCCGAAGAGCTGCAACTGCGCATCCAGTCGCTATTGCGCCGTGCCCGCGGGCTGGCCAACCAGCCGACCCTGGAAGCCGCCGGCCTGCACCTGGACGAAGGCCGACAGTGCGTCAGTCGCGGTGGCGAGGATGTGCAACTGACCGCCGCGGAGTTCCGCCTGCTGCGCTACTTCATGCTCCATCCGCAACAGATCCTGTCCAAGAGCCACCTTGCCGAGCACCTCTACAACGGTGAAACCGAGCGTGACTCCAACGTACTGGAGGTCCATGTCAATCACCTGCGGCGCAAGCTCGGCCGCGGGGTGGTCGAAACCCATCGCGGGCAGGGCTATCGGTTCGGCGGGGCGGTGGAGTGAGGTCGATCCAGTCACGTCTGAGCCTTGGCCTGGCCGGAACCCTGGTCGTGGTTGGCCTGGCCCTGGCCCAGGTCAGCCTGTGGCTGTTCGAAGTGGGCCTGCACCGTTACCTGGAAAGCGGATTGCGCAAGGAAAGCGAGAACTTGCTGATGGCCCTGGTCCAGGGCCCGGGCGGCCTCGAACTGGATCAGCGGCGGATCTCCGCCGCCTACAACCGGCAGTTCTCCGGTTACTACTTCCGCATCGATTTCGCCGACAAGGCCTGGCGTTCCCGTTCGCTCTGGGATACCGAGCTGCCGGCACCGCAGAACGCCGGCCTGCTCGACGGCCTCGAACTCGGTCCGGAAGACCAGCAATTGCTGGTGTTGCGTAGCGATTACCGGCGCCAGGGCCAGGCCATCTCCATCAGCGTCGCCCAGGACTACACGCCCATGCGCGATGCCTTCCGCCGCCTGCAGCAGATTGGCCTGGGCCTGGGCGTGCTGGCGCTGATCCTGGTGCTGGTGCTGCAGCGCCTGATCGTCAAGCGCTCGCTGCGCCCGCTGGAACGCGCCCGCGAGCAGATCGCCCAGTTGCAGCAAGGCCAGCGCACGCAACTGGACAGCCAGGTACCGAGCGAACTGGAGCCCCTGGTCGCGCAGATCAACCACCTGCTGGCCCACACCGAAGACAGCCTGCGCCGCTCGCGCAACGCCCTCGGCAACCTCGGTCACGCGCTGAAAACCCCGCTCGCCGTGTTGCTCAGCCTGGCCGCCAGCGAGCGCTTGAAGGATTCCCCCGAGCTCGCCGCCCAGCTACGCGAGCAACTGGAACAGATCCAGCAACGCCTCAGCCGCGAACTCAATCGTGCCCGCCTGGCCGGCGACGCCTTGCCCGGCGCGCATTTCGACTGCGACCAGGAACTGCCGGGCCTGCTCTCGACCCTGGGCATGATCCACGGCGACGGCCTGCTGATCCGCCACGAAGTACCGCCCGGATTGTCCCTGCCCTGGGACCGCGAAGACCTGTTGGAACTGCTCGGCAACCTGCTGGACAACGCCTGCAAATGGGCCGACAGCGAGGTGTGCCTGGGCATCCGCCAGGCCCCGGACAGCTATCAACTGTGGGTCGACGATGACGGACCGGGGATTCCCGAAGCCGCACGCCAGGGCGTGCTGGAGCGCGGCGCCCGGCTGGACGAACAGGTCGCCGGTCATGGCCTGGGGCTGGGGATCGTGCGGGATATCGTCGAGGCCTGGCATGGCCGGATGGAGCTTCGCGAGAGCCCGCAGGGTGGCCTGCGGGTGCATATCGAACTGCCGCGCAGGACAGGACGCTGACAAGCTCGCTCCTCACTGATAAGCATGGGTATCTACACATCTTTGGCGAGCTGCAACACGGACCTTGTGGGAGCGGCTGTTAGCCGCGATTGGGCGCGAAGCGGCCATAAAACCGGTGCCCTCGGTGTGTCAGGCAGATCTGGGACTTAGGTTTTACGACGGCTTTGCGGCCAATCGCGGCTAACAGCCGCTCCCACAAGGTCCGTGTTGTACCTGATAGAGATGTGTAGATACCCATGCACTGATAAGGGGAGTCCCTGCTCATCGTGGGAGCGAGCTTGCTCGCGAAGGGCTGCAAGGCAGCCCCAGAAAAACCGTGAGGCCAATCACACCTTGAAGTGATCCATCAGCCGCTGCTGCTGGTTGGCCAGGCTGTTCAGTGCCTGGCTGACCCGTGCCGATTCCTCGGCCTGGTGCGACAGCGATTCGGTGACATCGCGGATGGTTGCGACATTGCCGCTGATCTCCTCGGCCACCGCGCTCTGCTCCTCGGCGGCACTGGCGATCTGCAGGTTCATGTCAGTGATCACCGCGACCGCGTCGCCGATCTGGCGCAACGCCGTGACCGCCTGACCGACCTGCTCGACGCTGCCCTGGGCCTGACGATGGCTGCTGTCCATGGCGCCGACCACCTCGCGGGTGCCGGCCTGCAACTGCTCGATCACGTGGCGGGTTTCCTCCACCGACTCCTGGGTGCGCTGGGCCAGGTTGCGCACCTCGTCGGCGACCACCGCAAAGCCGCGCCCGGCCTCGCCGGCGCGGGCTGCCTCGATGGCCGCGTTGAGCGCCAGCAGGTTGGTCTGCTCGGCGATGGAGCGGATCACTTCCAGCACCGAACCGATCTTCTCGCTATTGCCAGCCAGGCCTTCGACCTGGCCCATGGCCGCGCTCATATTGGCCGCCAGCGCGTCGATGCTGTTGGTGGTCTGGCCGATCACGGCCAGGCCCTGGCGAGTCGCCTGGTCCACGTCCCGCGCCGCCTGCGCTGCCTGGGCGGCGCTGCGGGCGACATCGTGGGCAGTGGCGCTCATCTCGTGGGAGGCGGTGGCTACCTGGTCGACCTGGCGGTACTGCTGCTCCATGCCGGCGCTGGTCTGGCTGGCGATGGCCGAGGACTTGTCGGCGGTATCCCGGGCCGAATGCACCGAGCGTTTCACCTCGGCGATGGTCGGTTGCAGCTTGTCGAGGAAGCGGTTGAACCAGCCGGCCAGCTCACCCAGTTCGTCCTGCTTGTTGTAGGCCAGGCGGCTGGTCAGGTCGCCGTCGCCACTGGCGATCTCGCGCAGGCGATGGGCGACGTGGAGGATCGGCCGGGTCACGCCACGGGCCAGCAGCCAGATCAGCAGCAGGCCGACCACGGCGGCCAGCAGGCCCAGGCCCAGTTCGATCATGGCGCCGCTGGTGTTGCGCTGGTCGAGTTCTGTCTTCAGCGCTTCGGCCGGGCCGATCAGGGCGCTTTCCGGTACATCCAGCAGCACGCCCCAGGACTTGGCGCCGGGTGTCGGCGAGAACGACGCGAGCACCTTCAGGCGTCCCTCGTGCTGGATGCTGTGCAGCGCCGTGCCATCGCTGAGCAGGCCGAGCAGTTGCGCGCCGTTGGCCTTGTCGATTTCGGCATAGCGCTGGGCCAGCTTGCTCGCATCCGGGCTGTAGCCGGCGAGCAGGCCGGCCGGGCTGATGATGCCGATCCGCGTCTGGCCGCCGTACAGCCGCGCGCTGGCGTCCTTGCTCAGGGCCTGCAGGCTGTTCAGGTTGATGTCGATGGACAGGGTGGCGATCACCTTGTCGGCGACGATCAGCGGGAACACGATGCTGGTCATCAGCACCTGTTGGCCGGCGATCTCATAGAAGTAGGGTTCGGTGATGCAGGTCTTGCGCGTGGTCCGCGGGCACACCGACCAGGTGTTGGCCGGCTCGCCGCTCGGGCCGATGCTGGTGTCGGCCATGTCCTTTTCCGGCAGGGCCATGGAGGTCAGTTGGCCGGGAGTCGGTTGCGACCAGTACAGGGCGAAGCGGCCGGTCTCGTTGCTGCCGAGGGCGTCCTGGTTGACGAACAGTTCGTCCTTGCCGTCCAGGGCATTGGGCTCGAACACCAGCGACAGGCCGAGCAGGTCCGGGTTGGCCTGCAATGCCGAGCGCACCTGGCGGGTCATGTCCTCGCGCAGGTCGAAGGCATCGAGGAAGCGCTTTTCCGCCTGCTCACGGAGGAACAGCACCTGGCGCGAGAAGCCGGCGCCATATTGGTAGGCATCCATGAACTGGCGGCGGATGGTCAGCGCCTGGACTTCGCCCTGGGACTCGATGCGGCCCTCGGCCGCCTCGGTGAGCATTTGCATGCTGCTGGCCTTGACCAGCTCCGTCGTGTGCTCCATGCGGTACAGCGAAAGACCGACCAGCAGGGTGACGATGCCGGCCAGGCAAAGTCCGGCCAGCAAGGTGATCTTCCATTGGATGGAAAGCTGTCTGAGGGACATTTGGCGAAATCCTTTGAACCCGAAGAAAGAGAAACTGCCGACCTGTATCGGCCTGGCGGGCGCGTTCTTTATTCAAACGTTCAATTGAAATGCGCCGTTTTCGTTCACCGAAGCGACCCGTGCACCGGTCTAGGGCGCCGTTCTTTGACAATGGGCAAGGGCTGCTTCAGAGTGTGCGCCTTCCAAAAAAACATACCGTCATTCGGCCAGAGCCCAAGGGCAAATCTGTCGCCGACGCTGTGCTATTTCGCCGTTTCAAGAGGTTGGAAAGAATGAATGCAGTCATTGCCGCGGTCGGCATCATGTTGGTGCTGAGCCTGTCCCGCGTGCATGTGGTGATCGCCCTGATCATCGGTGCGCTGGTGGGCGGCCTGGTCGGTGGCCTGGGCATCGAAGGCACGCTCAAGGCCTTCAATGGCGGCCTGGGTGGCGGGGCTACAGTGGCCCTGTCCTACGCCTTGCTCGGAGCATTCGCCGTGGCGATCGCCAAGTCCGGCCTGGCCCATGCCTTGGCCGACCGCGCCCTGGCCATGTTCCACGGGCAGAGCGAAGGGCAGGGGGCGCGGGTCAAATGGCTGCTGATCGGCCTGCTGGGTGTGGTGGCGATTGCCTCGCAGAACATCCTGCCGATCCATATCGCCTTCATCCCGCTGCTGGTGCCGCCGCTGCTCTATGTGCTGACCCGCCTGCAGATCGACCGCCGCCTGGTGGCCTGCGTCATCACCTTCGGCCTGATCACCCCGTACATGTTCCTGCCGGTGGGCTTCGGCAACATCTTCCTCAACGAGATCCTGCTGGCCAACGTGGCCCGCAGCGGCGTCGACATCAGTGGTGTCAACGTCACCCATGCCATGGCCATCCCGGCCGCCGGCATGCTCGCCGGTTTGCTGATCGCGGTGTTCTTCAGCTACCGCAAAAAGCGTGTCTATGACCTGGAGAAGATCGAGCAGGTCGAACAGGTGGCGGTCAGCTACAACCCGCTGACCCTGCTGGTTGCCGGCTGTGCGATCGCCGCGGCCTTCATCATCCAGCTCTGGCTCGACTCGATGATCATCGGCGCCCTGGCCGGTTTCCTGATCTTCTCGGTCTCCGGCATCGTCCGCTGGAAAGACACCGATGACCTGTTCACCGAAGGCATGAAGATGATGGCGATGATCGGCTTCATCATGATCGCCGCCTCGGGCTTTGCCGAAGTGATGAAAGCCACCGGCGAGGTGAAGACCCTGGTGGAGGCGTCGGCGCTGTGGATCGATCACAGCAAGGGCGTTGGTGCCTTGCTGATGTTGCTGGTGGGCCTGCTGGTGACCATGGGCATCGGCTCGTCCTTCTCCACCGTGCCGATCCTCGCGGCGATCTTCGTGCCGCTGTGCGTGCAACTGGGCTTCGATCCGATCGCCACGGTATGCATCGTCGGTACGGCGGGTGCGCTGGGGGATGCCGGCTCGCCCGCGTCGGACTCGACCCTCGGGCCGACCTCGGGACTGAACGTGGATGGCCAGCACCACCATATCTGGGACACCGTGGTGCCGACCTTCATCCACTACAACCTGCCGCTGCTGGCGGCGGGGTGGGTGGCGGCGATGGTGTTGTAGTACCGAGGCTGCATGGTGTGATTGAGGGCCTCATCGCCGGCAACGCCGGCTCCCACAGGATTTGTGCTCGACCCAACCC
>NZ_JBMDIJ010000096.1:0-19792 GCF_057808595.1 Pseudomonas sp. FG98
CGACGCCATCGCGGCGGTCCGGCGTTCCGGTAAACCCGCTCCCACAGGGTCCGCGAAATCAATAAGTTATGCGGTGTTCTATGAGAGCTGGCTTGCCAGCGATTTGGCCAGCCCGGACAACACCTTTGCCCATGTCGGCCTCATCGCTGGCAAGCCATCTCCCACAGGGTTCGGCGCGAGGCTTCAGTTGACGATGGCATTTTTCCGAACGCGCCAGGCCATGGCCAGCCAAACTGCAGTGACCCCGGCGAACTTGGAGGCCAGCGCAGTACCGACCACCGCCGGCGTCAGCGCGCCGATCATGCCGAAGAAGATGAAGGTATCGATGGGGATGCTCAGCGCCGAACTGATCCACAGACGGTCATGCAGCGGGCGCTTGGTGATGCTGAACACCAGCCAGTCGATCAGCTCGGACACGGCGAAGGCAGTGGCGCTGGCCAGGGCGATGGCCGGCTCCGAGGTGATGTAGGACAACACCAGCGCCGCCAGCATGGCGACCAGCGCGCCATGCCCGTAGCGGGTCTGGACCATGTCGCGCAGGACGAACACCAGCCCGCCCCAGGCGGACCAGATGACATCCAGGTGCGGCGCACTGGAGAAGGCGTAGTTGATCAGCACCACGCTGCTGATGTAGGCGATGAGAAAGAACATTTGGATGGTGACCGGTGGACAAGGCGCACAGGGTACTTGAGAGCCCCTGCGCGGCCAAGTCCCGGGATTCAGCTGACCTTGGCGGTATGGCCGAAGATCAGCCCGGCAGCGAGGGCGCGCTCGTGGCAGAGAGCGAGCACCTGGCGCCGCTCGGCGTTGTCCATGCGCCCCCAGCGGGTGATTTCCATGGCGGTGCGCTGGCAGCCGGTGCAGATATCGTGGTCATCCAGCGCGCAGATGCTGACGCAGGGCGAAGCCACGGGCTTTTCAACGGAATCGCTCATCAATCCTCCTGCGGCACCAGGTCACGGGCATAGCGCTGGGCGTTGTGCACGTAGTGGGCAGCGCTGGCTTCCAGCATCTTTTTCTGCGCGTCGGTGAGCTCGCGCACGACCTTGCCTGGCGAGCCCATCACCAGCGAACCGTCGGGGATTTCCTTGCCTTCAGGGATCAGCGCATTGGCACCGATGATGCAGTGCTTGCCGATCTTCGCGCCGTTGAGGATCACCGCGTTGATGCCGATCAGGCTGAAATCGTCCACCGAGCAGCCATGCAGCATGGCGTTGTGGCCGATGGTCACGCCCTTGCCGATGTTCAACGGCGAGCCCATGTCGGTGTGCATCACCGTGCCGTCCTGGACGTTGCTGTTCTCGCCGATATCGATCAGTTCGTTGTCGCCACGCAGCACGGCGTTGAACCACACACTGGCCCCCGCCTGCAGGCGCACCCTGCCGATGAGCGTGGCATTGGGCGCCACCCAGCTTTGCGGGTGGGTTTCGACCCGCAGGTCGCCCAGACGGTATTTCATGCGTGGATCCTCACGGTGGATGCGCGGCGGGTGGTCCCGCTCGTCAGATTGGGGTGAAGCGTTCGGGCGGCTGGTGCAGGCTGATCCGCGCGTCGTAGAGCAGATTGACCAGCTCGACGATCATGATCGCCGACAGCCCCCAGATCTTGTATTCACCGTAGCGGTAGCTGGGCACGTACCAACTGCGGCCCTGGTAATCGATGCGGTGGGTGTGGTCGCGCGGGTCCTGGCGGAAGAACTCCAGCGGTACGCTGAACACTGCGGCGATCTCGGCGTCGTTGGGCTGGTATTCGACGTAATCGGGGATCAGCCCGACATAGGGCGTGACCTTCAGGCCATGCAGGGACACCAGCGGGCTCAGCGGGCCGATGACTTCCACCAGGCCGGGAGGCAGGCCGATTTCCTCTTCCGCCTCGCGCAGCGCGGTGAACACCAGGTCCGGGTCCTCGGGGTCGCGTCGACCGCCGGGAAAGGCCACCTCGCCGCCGTGGGTCGACAGCCCCTTGGCGCGCAGGGTGAGTACCAGCTCCGGCTCTTCGCTGCGGGTGATGGGCAACAGCACCGCGGCCTCGGGAAAACGTCGATCGGTTTCCAAAGTGCCCGGGGTGTGACTGCTCACACGGCGAAGTAGCTCGTCCAGCATGGTCTCTCTCGTTCCTGAAACGTTCTGCATCATGCACCAAAGCCGCGTCGCGCCCAAGTCCCGCTGACGATCGCACTTGCCGGGCGCGGCAGCGGAGCGCGAAGATAGCCGCAACTCACAGGAAGATAAGCATGAAATACTGCAGTGCGTGCGGCAAGCCGGTCACCCAGCGCATTCCCGATGGCGATTCGCGCCTGCGCTACGTATGCGATCACTGCCAGACCATCCATTACCAGAACCCCAATATCGTTGCCGGCGTGCTGCCCAGCCATGGCAGCCAGGTGTTGCTGTGCCGCCGGGCGATCGAGCCGCGCAAGGGTTACTGGACCCTGCCCGCCGGTTTCATGGAGAACGGCGAGACCATGGAGCAGGCAGCGCGCCGGGAAACCGTCGAGGAAGCCTGCGCCCGTCTGGGCGAGCTGAGCCTGTATCACCTCTACGATCTGCCGCATATCAATCAGGTCCATGTGTTCTTTCGCGGCGAACTGGCCGACCTGGATTTCGACGTCGGCGTCGAAAGCCTGGAAGTGCGCCTGTTCGAGGAACATGAGATCCCGTGGGACGAGCTGGCTTTCCGCACCGTGCACGTCACACTAGAATGCTACTATCGGGACCGCGAAAAGCAGCACTACCCGGTGCGCAACGACAGCCTGCCGCCCTCTTTCGCCCCGCCACCTACACTCGATTCATGAAACCGCTTTTCCGGGGATACCGTTCAATGCGCTGGTTGCTTGCCCTTTTTTGCCTGAGTGTTGCTTCGCTGTCCCAGGCGGCCTACACCGAAACCATCATCCGCAAGCCGGTTGCCAAGGAGTCCGCGCCCCTCGCCTCCCCCGCCGAAGTCCGTCCCGCGAACCGCATCGACAAGGTACTGGTGATCAAGTCGCAGCGCCGCCTGGAGCTGATCAGCAACGGCGAGCCGCTGAAGACCTATCGCATTTCCCTCGGCAAGAAGCCTGTAGGCGCCAAGGAGCGCGAAGGCGACAAGCGCACCCCGGAAGGCTTCTACTGGCTGGACTGGCGTAAGGTCTCGGACCGCTACAACCTGGCGATCCATGTGTCCTACCCGAATGTCAGCGACTCGGCCCGGGCGCGACGCGACGGGGTTCCGCCAGGTGGCATGATCATGATCCACGGCACGCCGCTGGGTGGTGAGTATCCGGAAGAGGTGTTCCATACCCTGGACTGGACCGAGGGCTGCATCGCCATGCGCAACACCGACATGCGCGAAGTCTGGAACCTGGTGCAGGACGGCACCATGATCGAGATTCGGCCATAAGGCTGGAATACCTCCTTACAGACCTTACAAAACACTGTGGGAGCTGGCTTGCCAGCGATGAGGCCGACAATGACAACAGTGTTGTCAGGTCAGGCCCTATCGCTGGCAAGCCAGCTCCCACAGGGTCGGCATACAGCTTTTAGATATCAGCGAGCTTCCAGGCTTCATAAGCCGGGGTTTCATACGGATGACTCTGCTTCAGCGCCGCAACGACCTGATGAATCAGCTCGTCCGCCACCACCAGTTCCACCCGCCACTCCTCCACCGACTCGATGACCCCGGCCTGCCCGATGAACGGCGTTGCGCCGTCCAGCGGGCGGAACTGGCCCTGGCCCAGCACCTGCCAGGCACAGCAGTCGTAGTCGCCGATCCGCCCGCCACCCGCGGCGAACACGGCCTGCTTGACCGTGTCGACGTGGCTTGGCGGGACGAAGAACGCGAGTTTGTACAAACTCAGTTCACCCAGACCCGCGCGTTGCGGAACATGCGCATCCAGCCGGCATCTTCGTTCCAGTCGTCAGGACGCCAGGACTGCTGCACGGCACGGAAGACCCGCTCAGGGTGCGGCATCATGATGGTGACGCGGCCGTCGCGGCTGGTCAGGCCGGTGATCCCGCGCGGCGAGCCGTTCGGGTTGGCCGGGTAGCGTTCGGTGACCTTGCCGTGGTTGTCGACGAAGCGCAGCGCCACGCAACCGGACAGGTCGGCCTGGAGCAGGGCTTCTTCGCTGGCGAACTCGGCATGGCCTTCGCCGTGGGCGATGGCGATCGGCATGCGCGAACCGGCCATGCCCTGCAGGAAGATCGAGTTGGACTCCTGGACCTGGACCATCGCCACCCGCGCCTCGAACTGCTCGGAGCGGTTGCGGACGAAGTGCGGCCAGTACTCGGTGCCAGGAATCAGCTCGTGCAGGTTGGACATCATCTGGCAACCGTTGCACACGCCGAGGGCGAAGCTGTCGGTACGCTCGAAGAAGCCCTGGAAGGCGTCGCGGGCACGGGCGTTGAACAGTGCCGACTTGGCCCAGCCTTCACCGGCACCGAGGACGTCACCGTAGGAGAAGCCACCGCAGGCCACCAGGCCCTTGAACTCGTTGAGGTCGACGCGGCCGGCCAGAATGTCGCTCATGTGCACGTCGATGGCATTGAAGCCGGCGCGGTCGAAGGCCGCAGCCATTTCCACCTGGCCGTTGACGCCCTGCTCGCGCAGTACGGCAACCTGTGGACGCACGCCTTTCTTGATGTACGGCGCGGCGATGTCCTGGTTGACGTCGAAGCCCAGCTTGACGCTCAGGCCCGGGTTGTCTTCTTCCAGCAGCAGGTCGAATTCCTGGTCGGCGCACTCGGCGTTGTCGCGCAGGCGCTGGATCTGGAAGCTGGTTTCAGCCCACTGGCGTTGCAGCAGGCGACGGTCGCCCTTGAACAGCTCCTCGCCCGCCAGCTTGATGACCACTTCGCCGTTGTTGATCGGCTGGCCGATCACCGCGACGCAGTCTTCGCCCAGGCCGGCAGCGCTGAACTGGGCCAGCACGTCCGGGGTAGCGTCCTGGCGCACCTGGATCACCGCACCCAGCTCTTCGTTGAAGAGGATGGCAGCGACTTTCTCGCGCTTGCTGGTCAGGGTGTCCAGCTCCAGGTCCAGGCCGCAGTGACCGGCGAAGGCCATTTCCAGCGCGGTGGTCAGCAGGCCGCCGTCGGAACGGTCGTGGTAGGCCAGCAGGTGGCCGTCGGCGTTGAGGCCCTGGATCACGGCGAAGAAGGCTTTCAGGTCTTCGGCGTCGTCGACATCCGGCGCCTGGGCACCCAGTTGACCGTGGGTCTGGGCCAGGATCGAGGCGCCCATGCGGTTCTTGCCGCGGCCCAGGTCGATCAGGATCAGGTCGGTTTCACCCTTGTCCATGCGCAGTTGCGGGGTCAGGGTCTTGCGTACGTCGAGCACCGGAGCGAAGCCGGTAACGATCAGCGACAGCGGCGAGGTCACGGTCTTCTCGGTGCCTTCGTCGCTCCAGCGGGTCTTCATGGACATCGAGTCCTTGCCCACCGGGATGGTCAGGCCCAGCTCGGGGCACAGTTCCATGCCCACGGCCTTGACGGTGTCGTACAGACGGGCGTCTTCACCCGGATGGCCGGCAGCGGACATCCAGTTGGCCGACAGCTTGATGTCGGAAAGTTTTTCGATGCGCGAGGCGGCCATGTTGGTCAGGGTCTCGCCGATCGCCATGCGTCCGGAGGCCGGGGCGTCCAGCAGGGCCAGCGGGGTGCGCTCGCCCATCGCCATGGATTCACCGGTGTAGACGTCGAAGCTGGTGGCGGTGACGGCCACGTCGGCCACCGGAACCTGCCATGGACCGACCATCTGGTCGCGGGCGACCAGGCCGGTGATGGTGCGGTCGCCGATGGTGATCAGGAAGCTCTTGCTGGCCACGGCCGGGTGACGCAGGACGCGCTCGATCGAGTCGGTCAGTTCCAGCGTGGACGGGTCGAAGTCATCGCCCTGCTCGGCTTCGCGGGTGACCGAACGGTGCATGCGCGGCGGCTTGCCCAGCAGCACTTCCAGCGGCATGTCCACCGGGGTGTTGTTGAAGTGGCTGTCGGTGACGGTCAGCTGTGCTTCTTCGGTGGCTTCGCCCACTACGGCGAACGGGCAGCGCTCGCGCTCGCAGATGGCCTGGAAGCGCTCGAAGTCGACTGCGCTGACGGCCAGCACGTAACGCTCCTGGGACTCGTTGCTCCAGATTTCGTGCGGGGCCATGCCCGGCTCGTCGTTGGGCACGTTGCGCAGTTCGAAGCGACCGCCACGGCCGCCGTCGTTGACCAGCTCGGGGAAGGCGTTGGAGATGCCACCGGCGCCGACGTCGTGGATGAAGGCGATCGGGTTCTTGTCGCCCAGCTGCCAGCAACGGTCGATGACCTCCTGGCAACGGCGTTCCATTTCCGGGTTTTCCCGTTGCACGGAAGCGAAGTCGAGGTCGGCGGAACTGGCGCCGGTCGCCATGGACGAGGCTGCGCCGCCGCCCAGGCCGATCAGCATGGCCGGGCCGCCGAGGACGATCAGCTTGGCGCCGACGGTGATTTCACCCTTCTGCACGTGCTCTTCGCGGATGTTGCCCATGCCGCCGGCGAGCATGATCGGCTTGTGGTAGCCGCGCACTTCGTCGCCGTGAGGGGTGCTGATGGACTGCTCGAAGGTACGGAAGTAGCCGGTCAGGGCCGGACGACCGAATTCGTTGTTGAACGCGGCGCCGCCCAGCGGGCCTTCGATCATGATGTCCAGGGCGTCGACGATGCGCTCGGGCTTGCCGTACGGCTTCTCCCACGGCTGTTCGAAGCCCGGGATACGCAGGTTGGACACGGTGAAGCCGGTCAGGCCGGCTTTCGGCTTGGCGCCGCGGCCGGTGGCGCCTTCGTCGCGGATCTCGCCGCCGGAGCCGGTGGAAGCACCCGGGAACGGGGCAATGGCGGTCGGGTGGTTGTGGGTCTCGACCTTCATCAGGATGTGCACCGGCTCCTGCACCGCGCCGTACTGGCGGGTCTCAGGGTTCGGGAAGAAGCGACCGGCCACCGAACCGACGATCACCGAGGCGTTGTCCTTGTAAGCGGACAGCACGCCTTCGCTGTGCATCTGGTAGGTGTTCTTGATCATGCCGAACAGGCTTTTTTCCTGGCTTTCGCCGTCAATATCCCAACTGGCGTTGAAGATCTTGTGACGGCAGTGCTCGGAGTTGGCCTGGGCGAACATCATCAGTTCGATGTCGTGCGGGTTGCGCTTGAGGCCCTGGAAGGCATTGACCAGGTAGTCGATCTCGTCTTCGGCGAGGGCCAGGCCCAACTCGACGTTGGCCTTTTCCAGTGCGGCGCGGCCGCCACCGAGGATGTCCACGGCGGTCAGCGGCTTGGGCTCGGCGTGGCTGAACAGGCCGGCGGCCTCTTCCAGCTTGCCCAGCACGACCTGGGTCATGCGGTCGTGCAGCAGCTCGGCGACGCTGGCGGCGTCGGCATCGCTCAGTTCACCGGCGACGTAGTAGGCGATGCCGCGCTCCAGGCGACGAACGACTTCCAGGCCGCAGTTGTGGGCGATGTCGCTGGCCTTGCTCGACCAGGGCGAGATGGTGCCGAAACGCGGCATGACCAGGAACAGGCGACCGGCAGGCTCCTGCACCGGGACGCTCGGGCCGTACTTGAGCAGGCGCGCGAGCACTTGCTGTTGGTCGGCGGTCAGATCGCCATCAACTTCGGCGAAATGAGCGAATTCAGCGTACAAACCACTAACAGCGGGGACTTTCTGGCTCAGTTGCTCGAGTAATTTACCGTGGCGAAAGGCAGAAAGGGCAGGAGCGCCGCGCAGGATCAACATCGTCGGGACAGCCTCAGGAAGGGGGTGTGCTTAGAGGCCGTGCATTCTAGCCTAAACCGTTGCGTCAGGCACCCGAAACGCTGCATTGGCGGCCATCCGCGTGTCGGCGAGTGGATTCCAGACGTGTCGGAGCATTCCTGCAAAGGCAAAAGTGCGGTGAAAAGTCGCAAGCACACTGCGGCGATAGCAGACAAGCTAGCGGTTGTCGAGATATGGCGCGGCAGGCCCTTTGCGTATACTGCACCTTATGTCTGCCCACTCTGTTCTGCGCCAGCGGTGCGCCCAATGGCTCATCGCACTAGGACTCTTCCTGATGCTCGGTGCCTGCGTTGAAAAACCCAGCACCCTCGAACGCATCAAGGAGGACGGTGTATTGCGGGTGATAACGCGCAACAGCCCGGCCACCTACTTCCAGGACCGCAACGGCGAAACCGGCTTCGAATACGAGCTGGTCAAGCGTTTCGCCGAGGACCTGGGCGTCGAATTGCAGATCGAGACGGCCGACAACCTCGACGACCTGTTCAGCCAGCTCGGCCAGCCCAACGGCCCGGTACTGGCCGCCGCCGGCCTGGTCAGCAGCGAGCAGCGCAAAGGCCAGGCGCGCTTCTCCCATCCGTACCTCGAAGTCACCCCGCAGATCATCTACCGCAACGGCAAGACCCGGCCGACCAATGCCGCCGCCCTGGTCGGCAAGCGCATCCTGGTGCTCAAGGGCAGCAGCCACGCCGAACAGCTGGCCGAGCTGAAAAAGCAGTACCCCGGCCTGGAATACGAAGAATCCGACCAGGTTGAAGTGGTCGACCTGCTGCGCATGGTCGACGAAGGCCAGATCGACCTGACCCTGGTGGACTCCAACGAACTGGCGATGAACCAGGTGTACTTCCCCAACGTCCGCGTCGCCTTCGACCTGGGCGACGCCCGCGACCAGCGCTGGGCCGTGGCCGCCGGCGAAGACACCAGCCTGCTCAACGAAATCAATGCCTTCCTCGACAAGGTCGAGAAGAACGGCACCCTGCAACGCCTGAAGGACCGCTACTACGGCCATGTCGACGTGCTCGGCTACGTCGGCGCCTACACCTTCGCCCAGCACCTGCAGGAACGCCTGCCGCGCTTCGAGAAGCACTTCCGCACCTACGCCAAGCAGGAACAGGTCGACTGGCGCCTGCTCGCCGCCATCGGCTACCAGGAATCGATGTGGCAGCCCGAGGTCACCTCGAAGACCGGCGTGCGCGGCCTGATGATGCTGACCCAGCGCACCGCCCAGGCCATGGGCGTGTCCAACCGCCTCGACCCGGTGCAGAGCATCCGCGGCGGAGCCAAGTACTTCATGCATGTGAAGGAACAGCTGGACGACTCGATCAAGGAGCCGGACCGCACCTGGTTCGCCCTCGCCGCCTACAACGTCGGCGGCGGCCACCTGGACGACGCGCGCAAGCTGGCCGAGCGCGAGGGCCTGAACCCGAACAAGTGGCTGGACGTGAAGAAGATGCTGCCGCGCCTGTCGCAGAAGAAGTGGTACAGCAAGACCAAGTACGGCTATGCCCGCGGCGGCGAGCCGGTGCACTTCGTCGCCAACATCCGCCGCTACTACGACATCCTCACCTGGGTGACCCAGCCGCAGCTGGAAGGCCAGGTCGCCGAAGGCAACCTGCATGTGCCTGGCGTCAACAAGGACAAGCCGGCGGAGCAGAGCCCGCAGCTTTAGTTTTTAGCCCGACGCGCCTTGAAGAACTCGCTCAGGATCGCCCCGCACTCCTCCGCCAGCACCCCGCCCTCGTAGATCACCCGATGGTTGAGAAAGCCCTGGGTGAAGAACTGCCCCTGGCTCTGCACGATCCCCGCCTTCGGCTCCAGTGCGCCGTACACCACCCGATTGACCCGCGAATGGACGATCAGCCCGGCGCACATGCTGCACGGCTCCAGGGTCACGTAGAGGGTGCTGCCCGGCAGCCGGTAGTTGCTCGCCGCCTTGGCCGCCGCACGAATGGCGACCATTTCCGCATGGGCGCTGGGATCGCTGTCGATGATCGGCCGGTTGAAGCCCTGGCCCAGCACCTGGCCGTGCTGCACCAGCACCGCACCCACCGGTACCTCGCCCAGCGCCGCCCCCTGGGCAGCCAGTTCGAGGGCCAGACGCATGAATTCCTGATCGCGGCTGCGATCGATGATCTGCGGACGCATCAGACCACCGCGATCGCGGCCATCAGGCCGGTTTCCATATGGTCGATGACGTGGCAGTGGAACATCCAGGTGCCCGGGTTATCCGCCACCAGCGCCACCTGGGCGCGCTCGTTCTTGCCCAGCAGGTAGGTGTCGGTGAACCACGGCTCGACGATCTGGCGGCGATTGGAGGCGATCACCTTGAAGCTCATGCCATGCAGATGGATCGGGTGCTGGTACTGAGTCATGTTCTTCAGCTCGAAGATGTAGCTCTTGCCCTTTTGCAGCGTGGCGATCGGCCGGTCGGCGCAGGTCTTGTCGGTGATGTCCCAGGCCTTGCCGTTGATCTGCCACAGGCTCGGCGGGCGGCCGTTCTCGGTTTCCACCGAGACCTTGCCGACCCATTCGAAATTGAAGTTGAGCTTCTCGGCATTCTCCAGGTCCGGCTCGGCGACCGGGTTGGCCGGCAGTGCTGGCGGCCAGTCGCCGGGCTTGTCGCTGCTGGCCAAGGAACGGAAGGTGCCGAGGCGGACGAAGCCGTCGCGCAGGGAGATTTCCTCGCCGGCCTCCGGGATGCGCATGGCCAGGCAAATGCGCATGCCCGGGCCGAGCCAGTAGTCGTCTTCCAGCGGGCGCGGGGTGATCGGGTTGCCGTCGAGGGCATAGATCATCGCCTCGCAGTTGCCCTTGAGGTTGAGGCGGTAGGTCCAGGTGTTGTCGAGGTTGAGCAGGCGTACCCGCACCACCTGACCGGCCGGCAGTTCAGTGACCGAATTGGCCTGGCCATTGATGGTGATCAGGCGCCCGGCGGTGCCGTTGCGCGCCGCCTCGCGGGGAATGCTGAAGGGCAGGAAGGCGCCCTGCTCGTCCACATGCCAGGTCTTCAGGCTCAGGGTGCGTTCGTGGAGGAAACCGGTGGGCTCGCGCTCCTCGACGATCAGCGGGCCGACCAGGCCGCGGCCGAGCTCTTCGCTGCTGCTGACGTGGGGGTGATACCAGTAGCTGCCGGCGTCCGGGACGCGGAACTTGTAGTCGAAGTACTCGCCCGGCTTGACCGGCAGTTGCGAGACGTAAGGCACGCCGTCCATTTCCAGCGGAAGGCGGATGCCGTGCCAATGGATGGTGGTTTCCACCGGCAGGTGGTTGATGAAGCGCACCCGCAGCCAGGTGCCCTGGCGTACCCGCAGTTCGGTACCCGGCGCCGAAGGGCCAAAGGCCCAGGCCTCGGTCTTGAAGCCGGGAACCAGTTCCACGTCCAGCGGCGCGGCGATCAACTCGTAATCGTGCCCGGCGTTCTCGTCCTCGACCTTGCCCAGCCAGTAACGGGCCGCACCACCGGCACCAAGCCCAACCACCACCAGGCCGGTGAGGCCCTTGAGCATTTGTCGACGGGTAAAGGACATCGGGACAGGCACCTCATCTTCGCGAAAACAGCAACTGGCCATCAGGGGCCAGTGTGAAGGGCGAATACCATACACCCGCATTTGTGAAAGATTAAGTGAAGACTTGTCGCAGGAGTCTTTGTCGCTGCTGATGGCCTCATCGCCGGCAACGCCGGCTCCCACAAGGATCGTGTACACCTCAGAACCCTGTGGGAGCTGGCGTTGCCAGCGATGAGGCCATCGGCAACACAGCACATCTTCAGCGAGACATCCCCTCGATCACCCGATGCAGCGAAGCCGGCAACATCGGCCCATGGTTCAGCCCTTCGAAACGCTGGTAGCTGACCTGCACTCCGGGAATCTTCTGCAAGTCGGCCACCAAGGCCCGCGCCGGCGCCTCCACATCACCAACGCTCGGTCCGCGCGGCTGGGACGGTTCGGCCGTGCCGCGCATCAGCAACAGCCGCGGCCGGCTATCAGCCAAGCGCGCCGGCAAACCCTGCGCTTCCTTCACGATTGCCCCGTCCCGCCACCATAACGACGGACTCGCCGCCGCGTAATCGCTAAACGCCCCCGGTCGGGTAAACAGCGCATGCAACACCGCCAGCCCGCCATAGGAATGCCCCCACAGCGTCTGCCGCCCGGCATCGATGGGCGCCACCCCGGCCACCATCGGCCGCATGCGCCCGATCAGCAGGTCGAGAAAGGCATCCACACCGCCACTGGCCTGCCCGGTCAGCGGATCGACCTGCTGCTCCAGCCCCGGCACCGCCGGTGTGTAGTCGTAGGTCCGTGCATTGCGCTCGATACGCTGGTCGGTCTGGTACCCCACCGCCACCAGCAGCGGCGCCTGGCCGGCAGCGAGACGCTTGAGCTCGGCCGGCTCCAACGCGCCCAGGGCGGCATTGCCGTCAAGCATCCACAGCACCGGGTAGCCCGCCGCCGGTGCCGGGCGATCCGGCTTGCCAATCCACAACTGGTAATGCCGCTGACCGTCGACGGAATCGAGGGCGAGCGTGGTGAAACGGTAGCCGGAGCCCTGCTGGTACAACACCGCAGCCTCCATCTTCTGCTGCGGCTCCGGTTGCGCCAGGGCAACACCGCCGACCAGCATCAGGCCAAGAAAGAACGGGGTGAACTTCATCAGGCGATTCTCGTTATGGCGCACGCAAAAAACCGCCGCTTCGTTGTGGAAGCGGCGGCCGAGAGGTGCTTAGAAGGACGCAGTCAGGCTGGTGTAGAAGGTCCGGCCCGGCTCGTTGTAGGTCGCCGCACCCGCGCCATCGATGTTGGTCACGCCCTGGGCGTTGCCCTCGCGGAACAGGCGCTTGTCGAACAGGTTGTCGACGCCGGTGGTCAGGCTCAGGTTCTTGGTGAAGGCGTAGGTGCCGCTCAGGCCGACCAGCGCATAGGGCGACAGCTGGTTGTTGCTGTTACCGGTGACCCGATCGCCGTGGTAGTCATACTTCTTCGGCGTCTGCTTGCCGTACCAGGCGACGCTGGCCTGCAGCGACAGGTCCTCGGTGGCCTGCCAGTCGAGCATCGAGTTGAGGGTGTACTTCGGCGTCACCGACAGGGTCTCGCCGGTTTCCTTGTTCTTCGATTGCAGCATGTAGGTGAAGTTGTTGCTCCACTTCAGCTGCTCGCTCAGCGGGATGGTCAGGGTGCCTTCCAGGCCCTCGACCAGCGCCTTCGGCACGTTGTCCCATTGGAAGATCGACGAGTTGGTGTAGCTACCGGTACCGCCGGTGGCGTTGCCCAGCGAGCTCATGCCCGACTCGATCTTGTTCTTGTAGTCGTTGCGGAAGTAGGTCAGGCCTGCGACCCAGCCGTCCTTCTGGAACTCGATGCCCAGTTCCTTGTTGACGCTGGTTTCCGCTTCGAGCTTGTCGTTGCCTTGCAGGTAGCAGCTGGTGCTCTGGCCGTAGCAACCCTGGCCACGGCTGTAGAGCAGGTAGTTCGGGTTCAGCTGGTACAGGTTCGGCGCCTTGTAGGCCCGGGCGATACCGGCTTTCAGGGTAATGGTGTCGGTCAGCGCGTGGGACAGGTTGAGCGACGGGCTCCAGTTGTCACCGACAATGCTGTGGTGATCGAAGCGCAGCGCCGGGGTAAGCATGGTGCCGGGCAGCAGCTCGATGTTGTCCTCGGCGAACAGCGAGAAGATCTGCGCCTGGGCAGTGGTATCGCGGTTGGCGCTGGTCAGGCCGCTGACCGCGCCACCCTCGGTAGTGGTCTGGGTGTTGGCGCTCGGGTCGTCGAGTTTCTGCTGGCTCCACTCGGCGCCCAGGGTCAGGGTCTGGTCGCGCAGGGCGTGCAGCGGCAGGTTGACTTCGCCGTGGGCGGTCAGGTCACGCAGGGTCGAGGTGTAGAAGTCGGTGTTGCTGAAGATGCCCTCGGTGCCACCGGCCAGGCCTTCGTTGATCCGCTGGTTGCGGGTCTTTTCGTATTGCAGGTAGGCCATGGTGCTGCCGAAGTCCCAATCGCCGCGGTGGGTCAGGGCATAGTTCTCGCGGTAGAGGATGTTGGTCTCGTGACCGAGCATGCTCTTCACGTTGGCATTGGAGTTGGTGTTCTGGGTGTCGCCGGAATAGATGTTGCCCTGGCGGCTGAAGCCTGCTTCCAGTTCCAGGGTCTGCTCCGGGGTCAGGTGCCAGCTCAACTGGCCGTTGACGTCCTTGTTGCGCACACCTTCGCGGCCCGCCGGCAAGGTGCCGGCCTGGTTGCCGGTGCGGGTCGACTCATGTCCGGAGTTGATGTCCCAGTCGTCGGAGTCGGTCTTGGCCACGTTGCCGTACACCCGGTAGCTCAGGGTGTCGGTCAGCGGGCCGTTGAGGCCGAAGGTCATGCGCTTGCTGGCGCCTTCGTCGCTGTGGGTCGGGAAGTTCTGGTAGACGGTGACGTTGCCGTGGGTTTCCTTGCCCGGCTGCTTGGTGATGATGTTGACCACCCCGCCCATGGCGCCGGAACCATAGCGCGCTGCCGCCGGGCCACGGATGACCTCGATGCGCTCGACCTGGTCGGCCGGCACCCAGTTGGTGTCGCCACGGGAGTCACGCTCGCCGCGCCAGCCGTAGCGCACGGAGCTGCGGCTGCTGACCGGCTTGCCGTCGACCAGGATCAGGGTGTTCTCCGGGCCCATGCCGCGGATATCGATCTGCCGGTTGTTGCCGCGCTGGCCGCTGGTGGAGTTGCCGGTCAGGTTGACCCCCGGCATGGTGCGGATGATCTGCGACAGGTCGGTGGCCGGCGGACGCTTCTTGATGTCCTCGGCGGTGATCACCGAAACGCCCGGTGCCTGCTTGGTCTCTTCCAGCGCGGTGGCCACCACGTTCTGTGGCGCGAGCTCGATGTCCGGGCCCTCGCTGGCCGCATGCACGGCGGTGGACAGCAGGCAACTGGACAACAGCAGGAAGGGAATGCGGGGGACGGAACGGGGCGACATCATCGATCTCCGGGACGGACGCTGAATGCGAGAGATCACGAATGATAATGACTGCTAATTGAGAGTAAAGCTCATTAACTTTCTAAACATTCCGTCCCGACGGGCAGGCGCAGATGCAGGATCAGCCCCGGGTTGGCGTTGGACGCCCACAGCGCGCCGCCCTGCAATTCGATGGCGCGACGGGCGATGGCCAGCCCCAGGCCGAAGCCCGCGCCGCTGCCGGCCAGTCGTTGATAGGGCTCGAAGATGCGTTGCAGGTCGGCCTCGGGCACGCCGGGGCCCTGGTCGCGCAACTGGAAGTGCCAGGCATCGCCCTCGCGCTGCCCGCTGAAACTCACCGTACCAGTGGGCGGCGAATGGCGGATCGCATTGCGCAGCAGGTTTTCCAGGGCCTGGGCGACGCTGTCGAGGTGCCCTTGGACCCAGCAATCGGCGCTCAGGTTGCAGGGCAGGCGTTCACGCTCCCAGCCGCTCTCGAAACAGGCGTCCTCGCACAAGGCCTCCCAAACCGAGAGCATCTGCACCGGCTCGCTGGGCAATTGCGGCTTCTCCGTGTCCATCCAGGCCAGGTCGAGGGTGTCTTCCAGCAGCCGCTGCATATCCCCCACTTCCCGACCCAGGCGCTCGCGCAACTGCTCCGGCGGCAGGCCGCTGTCGTGGGCGATGCGCAGGCGCGCCAGCGGCGTACGCAGTTCGTGGGACAGGGTGCGCAACAGCAGGCGCTGCTGCTCCAGGCTGCGACGCAGGCGCCCGGCCATATGCTCGAAGGCCTGGGCCAGTTCGCCGAGCTCGTCGCGACGCTCCTGCAACGGCAGCCCGGGACTGTTCAGGTCGTCAGCGCGCAGCGCATCGGCGCGGTCGCGCAGGCGATTGAGCGGCACCACCAGATGGCGGTACAGCGCCAGCCCGAGCAGCAAGGCCAGCAGCGCGGGCGCCACGCCATGGGTGACCACATGGGTCCAGGGGGTCAGGCCGGTGGGCAGCAGGCGCTCGGGGAGCTGGATCACCAGGCGGCCGTCCTCGGGATGCTCGGGAAACTCGATGCTGACGTAGGGCAGTTCGTCCTGCAGGCGCTTGCTCATCGGCCAGTCGAGCTTGCGCATGAAGGTCAGGTGGCTGGCGTCCTCGGCATTCAGTGGCGTAGTGCCAAGGCTTTGCAGCATCGGGCCGATCACGGCGACCCAGGTATCTTCCTGGCGGGCAAGTCGTTGCCGGTAAGCCTCGGCACCCTGTGCGCCACCCTCGCGCCAGGCCTGCTCCGCCTCGGCGGCGTAACGGGCCAGATACTCCTGGTCCGCGCCACTGAGGAAATAGGTGCTGCGCTCCACCGACAGGCCCCAGGTCCAGATCAGCCAGGTCAGCAGCAGGCAGAAACTGACCAGGATCAGCGCCAGCTTCCACAACAAGGGATGACGACGCATCAGATCGGCTCCGACTCCACCAGGATATAGCCCTGGCTGCGCACCGACTGGATCTGCAGGTGCGCGGCGCCGATGGCCGCCAGCTTGCGCCGCAGGTTGCACACGTGCACGTCGAGACCGCGATCGAGCCGGGTGTAGGCGCGGTGCAGCACGGTCTGGTAGAGGAAGGCCTTGCTCAGGGCCTCGCCGGGGTGGGCGCGCAAGGTCGCCAGCAGGCGGAACTCGGAGCCGGTCAGGCCGGCAGTGCGGCCCTGGTGCACCACATCCTGGCTGTCCTGATCGAGGGTAACCGCACTTTTCCCGGCGGGCTGCTCCAGCCGCCGCCGGTCCAGCGCCACCCGCCGCAGCAGCGCGTCGACCCGGGCATCCAGCTCGGCCAGGCTGAAGGGCTTGGGCAGGTAATCATCGGCACCGCGGGTAAAGCCGCTGATCCGGTCCTGCTCGGCACCGAGGGCGGACATCAGCATCACCGGCACGGCCTGGTCGCGGCGCAACTGGTCGAGCAGGGTCAGGCCGTCGATGCCGGGCAGCATGATATCCAGCAGGATCAGGTCGAAGCTGTCCTGCCCCAAGGCCTGCTGCGCCTCGCTGCCGTTCTCGCAGGCACGAACCTGAAAGCCACGCCGCAGGAAATGCTGCTGGAGATCCTGGCGCAGGTTGAGATCGTCTTCGGCAAGGAGAAGTCTGGGGGACACGGGGCGGCTCTGAAGGGGAAGTGATTGCAATTGCGAATCATCCCACTTCAGCGTCACCAGAAGCAATGGCCCTGGGTTTCGACATCCCCAATGTGCAATGGCTGAAACGGTGGAAGAAGATAACTAAGAACTTTCCCATATATATGTAGGAAATTTCTCCACCAAATACTGTGTCTTCGTTTGAAACGATCAACATGCATTTGGTTGATCATTGAAACTGAGAATTAACCTTTATCAATAAGACACATTTAGTCGCAACTAACAGTAAGCCTGTCTAGCTCCAACGTCTGCTGGTAAATGGCGGTTTTTCTTACAGGCGCTTGGCTGATTGCCAGCATTTACAGCGGCTTTCAGCCCCGTTTCCATATGCGAGATTTCCCTCTTGATACATGACGGTACAGCTTGCCGGACGTTTCGTCGTCCATGGCCGGCTACTGCATTGACCAATCTTTTCTCCAAGGAACTTTCATCTCATGGAACATGAGTTTCAGAATCGCGTGTTCTCGCTCGCGACAAGCTATGCGACACCAAATACCGTTCGCTTGAATACTTCATTAACTGCATCTGGCTCCCAAGCCGGCGAACAGGAGTAACCCCCCTCATGTTCGAAGCAGCCAGGTTCGGCGACGATATCTCGCACTCCAGTGCAATGGGCGGTTTTGTTCTGGGTGCGGTTCTGGGCATTGCACTGGTCGCCACCGTGGCCGTCGCCACCTTTACCTGCGGTCTCGGCGTGGCCTTGCTCGCTGGCCTGGCGGCGGGTGTCGGCGGCAGCCTGTTGACGGCGGCAGGAGAGGCGCTGGGCAGTCTGTTTTCAGCGCCCAGTGGCAAGATCCTCACTGGCTCGCCCAATACCTTCATCAACGGTCGCAAGGCCGCCCGGGTCGAGAAGAGCCTGGCCACCTGCCGCGAGCATCCCGGCCAGGTACTGATCGCCGAAGGTTCGACCAACGTCTTCATCAACGGTGTCCCGGCCGCGCGCAAGGGCGACAAGCTGACCTGCGGTTCGACCATCTCCAGTGGCTCCCGGAACGTGTTCATTGGTGGCGGTAGCCAGCGCTAC
The DNA here is from genome assembly GCF_057808595.1 of Pseudomonas sp. FG98. NCBI lineage: Bacteria > Pseudomonadati > Pseudomonadota > Gammaproteobacteria > Pseudomonadales > Pseudomonadaceae > Pseudomonas > Pseudomonas sp. FG98. The sequence goes on from NZ_JBMDIJ010000096.1 coordinate 17,898, forward strand.
CTGCCGGTGGAAGACGAGGTACCGCCATGGCTGCGCACCAGCGTCAACCTGCTGATGGCCATTGCCGGGGCGGCCGGCGGTTTTGCCTCCGTGATCAAGACCGGTGCCCAGGCAGGCTTAAGGGCCACGCTGCCGTGCGCGATGAAGTTCACCGCCGGATTCGTCGCCGGCGAAGTGGCTGCCCGCTACGTGATCGAACCGGTCGCACGCAAGGTCATCGGTGGCCTGGTCGGCAACCCCGTCGACCTGACCACGGGTCGCAAGCTGCTGACCGATGAAACCGACTTCAGCCTGCCGGGGCTGATGCCCATCGAATGGTCACGCTTCTACGCCAGCGACCTGCACTTCGACAGCGTGCTGGGTCCTGGCTGGATCCTGCCCTGGGAGCAAAGCCTGCGGCGTGAGGGTGCCCTCATCTATTTCACCGACAACCAGGGCCGCGAGGTGCCCTTCGTCACCCTGCAACCGGGCCAGCGCATCTACAACCCCCACGAACAGCTGTACCTGGTGTGCACCGAGGGCGGCCACTACATCCTGCAAACCCTCGACAACCTGTTCTTCTATTTCGGCGAAATCCCCGACAACAACACCGACGTACCCCTGCAACGCATCGAGAACGTGTATGGCCACTTCCTGCAGTTCACCCGCGACAAGGACGGACTGCTGACCGACATCAGCGCCACCGGTGGCACCCGAGTGCACTTGCACTACGAGCACCCGCTGGGCCGGCTCACCGAGGTGCGTCGGGTGGTCGACAACCGATCGGTGGAAGTGCTGGTCCAGTACCGCTACGACGCCAACGGGCAGCTCGCTGCGGTGATCAACCGCAATGGCGACAGCGTGCGCGGCTTCAGCTACGAGAACGGCCTGATGGTCAGCCAGAGCAACGCCCTCGGCCTGGGCTGTCACTACCGCTGGGAGACCCTCGACGGCCAGCCACGGGTGGTGGAGCACTGGACCAGCGATGGTGAGCATTTCCATTTCCGCTACGACCTGAAGGCTCGCACCAGTTGGGCCAGCGACGTGCTCGAACGGGTACTGGAAGTGCGCTACAACCTCGATCACCAGGTCATCGCCAGCCGTGACTACGGTGGCGAGTGCTACGCCGTCGAGCTGGACAGGTTCGGCAACATGCTCGGCCTGACCCTGCCGGGCAACCGCCAGCTGGCCTTCAAGTACGACGAATTCGGCCGCCTGCTCGAAGAAACCGACCCGCTGGGTCGCAGCACCCGCTACGACTATCACTACCTGAGCACCCGGGTGACCCAGGTCGACTACCCGGACGGCAGCACCTGGCGCGCGGTATACGACGACAAGGGCAACCTGATCACCGAGATCGACCCGCTGGGCCACAAGACCCAGTACTACCACGGCGATGACGGGCTGCCGCACACCATTACCGACGCCACTGGCAAGTCGCGGCTGCTGTGGCGCAACCGCCATGGTCAGGTCGAGCGCTATCAGGACTGCTCGGGCAAGGACACCCGCTACCGCTACAACGATCGCCAGCAACTGGTGGCCATCACCAACGCCCTTGACCAGACCACCACCCTCGAGCGCAAACCTGCCGGCGAGGTACTGCGCATCGACCACCCCGACGGCAGCAGCGAAAGCTTCACCTACAACAGCTTCGGCCAGGTCCTCAGCCACACCGACGGCAAGGGCCAGACTACCCGCCTGCTGCGCACCGCCCGCGGGCTTCCCGGCAGTCGCCAGGATGCCAGTGGCTATCGGGTTCGCTACGACTACGACAAGGCCTTGCGCCTGACCGCGCTGATCAACGAAAACAACGCGGCCTATCGCTTCGCTTACGACGCCTCGGACCGCCTGGTCGAAGAAGTGCGCATCGACCACCTGACCCGGCGCTTCCTCTATGACGACATCGGCCACCTCGC
>NZ_JBMDIJ010000097.1:0-19689 GCF_057808595.1 Pseudomonas sp. FG98
CGGCTGTTAGCCGCGATGCGCCGCGCGGGCGGCGCTCGGTCTTGAGGGCGCTAGAAAAACATCGACATGCACTTCGCGATGCGCCGCGCGGGCGGCGCTCAATCTCAAGGACAGATGAAAATCTGTCGACATGCACCTGCCAGCCTGGATTCGATCACCAGCCAAGCACCCTGCACTTCACCCCCGAGCAGCCCAACGCAAACACAGCGGAAACCACACTCCCCAGATCGGCGCTAGCACCAGCCCGGTAGCCAAGTCCCCCAACGGCAACCCGACCCCGGCCAGGCGTGCCCCGGCCAGATACGCCAGCGGCCCGCCAAGCATCCCGCACAACACACCCAGCCACAGTGGCGAGCGCGTCCAGGCCAGGCTGTGACGCAAGCCGCTGGCCAGCACCAGCCACAGCAGGGCCAGCCATGGGGGCAGGGGCCATTGCCCAAAGTCGAAGATGCCCGCAGCGCCCAGCGCAGCGTCGAGCACACAACCCGCCAGCCCGACGCCTACCACCGCGCGGAGCTCCGCCCGCCAATCCGGGCACAGGCGCAGATGCACGATCAACCCGGCCGCCACCGCGACCAGCAACCACGGATAGCGCGCGCCCAGCACACAGCCCCACCACCCGCCCTGTAGCCACAGGGCGTTGCCGATCAGCCACGACCGCCGCGACATCCTCAGGCCTCGAACGGCGCCCGGCCTGCCTGCGGTCCGGCCCATAACAATTGCGCCACGCCGATCGCGCGCTCCTCGAAACCGCCCTGGCAGTAGCACAGGTAGAACTCCCACAGCCGCTGGAAGGTTTCGTCGTAACCCAGCTCGCCCAGCGCCGTGCGCGAGCGCTGCAGGTTGTCGTGCCAGTGGCGCAGGGTGCGCGCGTAGTCCTGGCCGAAGTCCTCCATATGCACCAGGTTCAGTGCGGTCTGGCGGCTGGCGGTGTCGAGCAGCACGCTCAGCGAGGGCAGGGCGCCGCCGGGGAAGATGTAGCGCTGGATGAAGTCCACCGAGCGCCGGGCCTGCTCGTAGCGCTGGTCGCGGATGGTGATGGCCTGCAACAGCATCAGGCCGTCGTCCTTGAGCAGGGCGCCGCACTGGCGGAAGTAGTCGGGCAGGTAGCGATGGCCGACCGCTTCGATCATCTCGATGGAGACCAGCTTGTCGAAGCGCCCGCGCAGGTCGCGGTAGTCCTCGCGCAGCACCTCGATGCGCGACGCCAGGCCCAGTTCGCGCACGCGCTGGCAGGTGTGGGCGTACTGCGCTTCGGACAGGGTGGTGGTGGTCACCTGGCAACCGAAGTGACTGGCGGCATGGATCGCCAGGCTGCCCCAGCCCGTGCCGATTTCCAGCAGGTGCTCGCCGGGCTTGAGCTGCAGCTTTTCGCAGATGCGCTGGAGCTTGTGCAACTGGGCCTGTTCCAGGCTTTGTTCGGGGCTTTGGAATTGCGCCGCCGAGTACATCATGGTCGGATCGAGCAGGTGCTCGAACAGGGCGTTGCCGAGGTCGTAATGGGCCAGGATATTGCGCCGCGAACCGCTGCGGTCGTTGCGGTTGAGGCGATGCAGGAGGCGCAGTGCCGGGCGGCCGAAGCGTGCCAGACCGCCTTCGAGAGCATCGAGCACGTCGAAGTTGGCGACGAACAGGCGCGTCACCGCGGCAAGGTCGGGGCTGCGCCAGTAACCGTGGATATAGGCCTCGCCGGCACCGATCGAACCATTGCCGGCCACCAGGCTCCAGGCGGCTTCGTCGAGCACCTCGACTTCGGCCTGCAAGGGCGAGGCGGCATCGCCGAAGCTCCATTGCCGACCCTTGCACAGCAGGCGCAGATGGCCGTAGCGCAAGCGCTGCAATTGCGCGCTGACCGCGCGCCTGGCCAGGCTGCCGAGCACGGGCGCCAGCCCCGCCGATTTGCTAACGCTCAGGATGGGTTGGGACATGGTCGGACTCCTCGTCAACGGCGTGGCCAAGGCCCAGGTTGCCCTGGCTGGCGTGGTGGTCATGGATGGGCGTGCGTTTGCAGAGCAGGCGCAGGGCCTGCCAGTAGATGGCACCGACGGTGCGCAGGCTCATCCACGGAAAACGGCGGATATGCCGGTGCAGGGCGGGGCGGTCGAGGGGCTGGCGGATCAGCGCGAGGTCGGCTTCGAACACCTGCTCGCCGTGGCGCCAGTTCTCCATATGGATGCGCAGGTGCGCGCCGCTGACACGGAATTCCAGGCGGTAGTCCATGTCCGGCGGCAGGAACGGCGAGACATGGAAGGCCTTGCGCATGGCGAACTGTCCAGCCTGGCCGTCCTGCACCGGCAGCACGTAGTGAAAGCGCTCGCGCCAGGGGGTGTTGCGCACTTCGAGGAGGATCGCTGCCAGTTCTCCGTCCGCCTCGTGGCAGAAATAGAAACTCACCGGATTGAACGACAGGCCCCAGCAACGTGGTTGGGTCAGCAGTTGCACAGGGCCCTGGGGACGCTGTCCGGTGGCCCGCTCGACCAGTTGCCGCGCCGCTTCGATAAGGGGAACACCTTGCCGGGTCAGGCTCGGCAGATAGTCGCGCTCGCGCCAGCTCAGCGGCGCCAGGCGGGATGCGCCGAGCCAGGGCGAGAGCTTGAGCAGATCGTCTTGCTCGTCCAGATCGATATGCAACATGCCGATCCGGTAGCGGAAGGCATGCACCCGCGGACCAAGGCGCCGATGGCTGACCCAGCCTTGGCACAGGCTGCTGTTCACAGGCGTTCTCCAAACAGCTCGGCGACCTGCAAGGCGCTGACCACGCCGTCTTCATGAAAGCCGTTGGTCCAGTAGGCGCCGCAGTAATAGCTGTGGCCAGGGCCCTGGATTTCGTGGCGACGAGCCTGGGCTGCAACCGCAGCGAGGCTGTATTGCGGATGGGCGTAGTCGAAGCGGGCAAGGATCCGCGCCGGGTCGATCAGTTCGCTCTGGTTGAGGCTGACGCAAAACGTCTCCGGCGCTTCGATGCCTTGCAGGATATTCATGTCGTAGGTCAGTGCGGCAGGCGCCTGGGCCGGGCCGCCGAGGCGATAGTTCCAGCTGGCCCAGGCTTTGCGCCGGTCGGGCAGCAGGCGCGTGTCGGTGTGCAGCACCACCTCGTTGCTGGCGTAGTGGATGCCGCCGAGGATCTCCCGTTCCGCCGCGCTGGGGGCGTCGAGCAAGGCCAGCGCCTGGTCGCTGTGGCAAGCGAACACCACCCGGTCGAAGCGCTCGTTGCCACTGGCGCTGTCGAGGGTCACGCCGCTGTCGTCGCGGACCACCCGCCGCACCGGACAGTCGAGGCGGATACGCCCGATAAAGGTCCGGCACAGCGGTTCCACGTAGCTGCGCGAGCCGCCCTCGATCACCCGCCATTGTGGCCGCTGACTGACCGACAGCAGGCCGTGGTTGCGACAGAAACGCACGAAGAATTGCAGCGGGAAGCCGAGCATGTCGGCCCGCGACATCGACCAGATCGCCGAGCCCATGGGCACGATGTAGTGCTCGATGAAGCGCTGGCCGTAACCGTGCTGGCGCAGGTAGTCGCCGAGACGGGTGGCCGGGTCGATGCGCTGGCCGTCCAGGTCGGCCAAGGCCTGGCGGTTGAAGCGCAGGATGTCCCGCAGCATGCCCCAGAACCCCGGCGACAGCAGGTTGCGGCGCTGGGCGAAGAGGCTGTCGAGGTCGTGGCCGTTGTATTCCAGGCCGCTGGCCGGGTCGTGTACCGAGAAGCTCATTTCGGTCGGCCGCGAGGCGACACCGAGTTCGTCGAGCAGGCGGATGAAGTTCGGGTAGGTCCAGTCGTTGAACACGATGAAGCCGGTGTCCACCGCGTAGCTCCGGCCCTGGCACTGCACGTCCACCGTGTGGGTATGTCCGCCGATCCAGCTGGCGGCTTCGAACACGCTGATTTCGTGGCGACGCGACAGCAGGTAGGCACAGGTCAGGCCGGCGATACCGCTGCCGATAATGGCGATGCGCATGATGGTTTCAGTCCTTGGTCATGCGCTGGCCGAGCTTGAGGCGCCAGCGCCCCGGCAACGCGCCGAGCAGGCGCAGTACCAGGATGAAAAGGGTTGGGAAGTTGATCTCCAGCGGACGCCGGGGCAAACGGGCAGCGATATGTGCTGCGGCTCGTTCGGCGCTCCACAGTTGCGGCATGGGGAAGTCGTTGCGCCGGGTCAGCGGGGTGTCGACGAAACCGGGGCTGACCAGGGTGACATCGATTCCGGCGCGGGTCAGGTCGATGCGCAGGGACTCCACCAGGTAGCGCACGGCGGCCTTGGAGGCGCCATAGGCTGCGGCGCGGGGCAGGGCCAGCCAGTCCACGGAGCTGCCGGTGACCACCAGGTGCGGGCGCTGGCCTCGTTGCAGCAAGGGCAGCGCCGCCTCCAGGCAATGGGCCAGGCCGAGCAGGTTGGTGCGCATCACCCGTTCCACCAGGGCCGCGTCGAAGTGCCCGGGTTCCAGGTACTCGCAGGTGCCGGCGTTGAGGATCACCAGGTCAAGGGCGCCCCAGCTGTCTTCGAGGAGCTTGCCGATGGCGGCGACGTCGCGTGGCTCGCCGATATCGCCGACGGCCAGCACGACCTGCGCCGGATAGCGGCTGCGCAGCGCCTCCAGCGGCTCGCGCTGGCGGCCAGTCACTGCGACCTGCCAGCCCTGTTCCAGCAGGCGCAGGGCCAGGGCGGCGCCGATGCCGCTGCTGGCGCCGGTCAGCCAGCAGCGCTTCATGCCAGACGGCCCTTGAGCCAGCCGATCATGCGTCCAAGCACCGGCACGTGTTCGTAGAGCAGGGCGCCGGCATCGAAGTAGTCCTGGTGAAACTCCACGCGCTCGCGCCATTGCAGATGGCTGCAGCCATCGAGGCTGATCAGGCGCCCGCCGTCCAGGCGCGGGTGGCGGAAATGCAGGGTCCAGCGCAGGTAGCCGTCTCCCGGTCGGGTTTCGCTGGCATCGTGGAAGTCGTAACGGATATCGCGGGCATTGGCGTACAACTGGGCGAAATACGCGCGCAGGGCGGGCAGGCCGTGGATCTGGTGCAGCGGATCGCGGAAGGTGATGGTCTTGCTGTACAAGTTGTCGAGGTCTTGCAGATTTCCTGTATCCAGCGTTGCAAAGCGTTCGGCAAAGGTTTCCAGGTACTTGGACATCCACGGCTCCCGGTCAATCTTGTACAAAAAGGAATTTTTGTACAGGTATTACCCAAGGCTAAGACAAAAACTGTACAAGTCAAATGCCCATGCCGATTTGCCCGGAGCTGGGTTAGGCTAGCCGTCTGTCAGATCTTTCCTACCTCACTCAGGAGACCCACCCATGCTTGGCGTGACCGACTATGGCGCCTTCGTGATCGCCTTCATCATCGTCCTGGCGATCCCCGGCCCTGGCAATTTCGCCCTCATCACTGCGACCGGCAAAGGCGGGATCAAGGCCGGGCTGGCGGCGACCTGCGGGGTGATCCTTGGCGACCAGGTGCTGCTGTGGCTGGCGGTGGCCGGGGTGGCCACGCTGCTGGCGGCCTATCCGGCGGCCTTCCATGTGGTGCAATGGGCTGGTGCGGCCTACCTTGCCTACCTGGGCATTCGCATGCTGCTGAGCAAGCCCGGTGGCGAACCGCGCAAGAGCCGCATGGACAATGGCCACTACCTGCGCCAGACCATGATGATCACCTTGCTCAACCCCAAGGCGATCATGTTCTACATGGCCTTCTTCCCGCTGTTCGTCGACCCGGTGAAGCACCAGGGCCTGGTCACCTTCGGCTTCCTCGCCGCCACGGTGGCGGTGGTGACCTTCCTCTATGGTCTGATCGCGGTGGTCCTGACCCAGCAACTGGCCGAGCGCATGCGCGCCAATCCGCGTATTTCCAACCTGTTCGAACGTCTGGCCGGGGCCTGCCTGGTGGGCTTTGGCATCAAGCTGGCGGCGATGCGCTGATCCGGCACCTTTTTGCCAGTGCTGGCCTCATCGCTGGCAATGCCAGCTCCCACAGGATGGCGTGTACCGCTGAACCTGTGGGAGCCGGCATTGCCGGCGATGAGGCCATCAGCCGCAACACAAATTCATGGCACCGCCGAAAACACCGACCCGGTAATTCGCTCGCTGAGCAGTTCCAGCGCCCGTAGCCCGGCCAGCGAGTTGCCCGAGGCATTCAAGGCCGGTGACCACACGCAGATGCTGTAGCGCCCCGGCACCACCGCGACGATCCCGCCACCGACCCCACTCTTGCCCGGCAAACCGACCCGATAGGCGAAGTTGCCAGCCTCGTCGTACAGCCCGCTGGTGGCCATGATCGCGTTGACCTGCTGGGCCTGGCGCGGGCTGAGGATCTGCTCGCCGCTGTGCGGGCAGTAACCGCTGTTGGCGAGGAAGGCGAAGCCACGGGCCACGTCGACGCAGTTCATCGACAGCGCGCAGTGGTGGAAGTAGCTGCGCAGCACCGCGTCGACATCGTTATGGAAGTTGCCAAAGGCGGTCATCAGCCAGGCCATGGCCGCGTTGCGCGCACGGTGCTGGTATTCGGATTCGGCGACCACCGCGTCGCTGACGATGCGCGGGTTACCCGCCAGACGACGGACGAAGTCGCGCATCGACAGGGCCGGGGTGGCGAAGCGCGACTGGTTGATATCGCAGATCACCAGGGCCCCGGCATTGATGAACGGATTGCGCGGCCGGCCCTTTTCCACCTCCAGCTGCACCAGCGAGTTGAAGGCCTGGCCAGACGGTTCGTAGCCCAGTCGCGACCAGATGTCCTCGCCGCTATGGCTGATCGCCTGGACCAGGCTGAACACCTTGGAAATGCTCTGGATCGAGAACGCCGTGTGCGCGTCGCCAGCGTAGTGCACCTGACCGTCCAGGCTGTGCACGGCGATGCCCAACTGGTTCGGCTCGACCTGGGCGAGGGCGGGGATGTATTGCGCGACCTGGCCCTGGCTGAGCAGGGGGCGGACCTGGTCGAGGATCTCTTGCAGCATGTCTTGCATCGCGACGGCCTTGGGTGCGGGGCGTGGAGTAGTCACAGACGATGCGCCACGCCGCCAAGGCACGTTACCTGCGACTGATCCACCCGTGCATCAGGCCAGCCTGGAAAAACGGCACCGATTCGCTGAAACCACCGGCCTGGATAATCTCCGCCACCCGTTCCCGCGGCAGGATCGCCACGTCCCTGGCGTAGGCGCTGCGGGCCTGCTCCAGCATCTGCGGCTGGACACCGGACGAGGACATCAGCGACATCCAGCCGCGCAGCAGGGTGTCGTAGGTGGGCGAGTTGGTATCGGCTGACAGGTCGGCGCTGGCGAGTAGGCCGCCGGGGTTCAGGCGCCGCGCAATTTCGCCGAAGAAGGCGCTGCGCACGGCGGGGTCGAGGAAGAACTGTGAAACCAGCAGGCAGGTACTGGCGTCATGTACCGGCTCGGCCGCGAGGGTTTCCAGGTAGCCCACATGGAAATCGCAACGCTGGACAAAGCCCTCGCGCGTCGCCCGCTGGCGACACACCTCCAGCATGGCGCCGGAAGGATCGACCGCGGTAAAGCGCCAGCCTGGATGGCGTGCCGCCAGGTAAGCGATTTCCACGCCGGTTCCGGCGCCGACGGCGAGGATCCGGGCATCCTCCGGCAGGCCGCCGAACAGCGAACCAAGGAGGAAGTGCAGGTTGTCGCGGAGCGGCGCCATGCCTGCCCATTGCTGGTCGTAGCCGGCGGCCTGCTGGTCGAAGAGAGCCTTGAGTTCGTCGTTGTGCATAAGCGAGCCTGCCTGATGGATAGCGAGGGAAAACCGCAGCGATAGCGGTGTTTCCCTCTATTCTCGCAGAGCTGTCAATCCCCCTTGCGTGCCCATCCAGGCCAGGCGCCTCAGAAATCCCAGCGCGTCGTCACCATCACGTTCCTCGGCTCGCCGTACACCGCCGAGTTGTAGAAGCCGATATTGGTGAAGTAGTACTTGTCGAAGACGTTGTTCAGGTTGACCGTCGCCGACAGGTTGGGAGTGATCTGGTAGCGGGTCATCAGGTCCACCACCCAGTACTGCTTCTGGGTGAAGTCTTCGTACTGGTTGCGTGGCGAGTTCCAGATCGACTGCCAGGCCTTGCTCTGCCAGCGCGCACCGCCACCGACGGTCCATTGGTCGAGGGCGCCGGGCAGCTTGTAGCTGGTGTAGACGCTGAGTTGGTCTTCAGGCTCGAAGGTGGAAATCTTCTCGCCCTGGTCGTCGCGCACCACCTTGTGGGTGTAGCCGGCCTGCACCTGCCAGCCCGGCTGCAGCTCGCCGGAAACCTCCAGCTCGAAACCCTTGGTCTCGGCGTCGGTGCCCTTGAACGCGTAGTTCGGCGGAGTCGGCGTCTGGTTGTTGTAATCGTCGTCGGAGACCGGACGGTTGCTCTCCTTGACCTCGAAATACGCCAGGCTGGCATTCAGCCGGCCATCGAAGAATTCACCCTTGATGCCGATCTCGTAGTTCTCGCCCTGGTCCGGGTCGATCAGCTTGCCGTCGCGATCAAGGTTGTAATAGTCCTGCGGCATGAAGATGTCGGTGTAGCTGGCGTACAGCGAGAAGTTGTCGTCGAGGTCGTAGACGGCACCGGCGTAGGGAATCACCCGGCCGTTTTCCCGGTAGGTGTCGGTGGTGCCGGTCAGGCTGTAGTTGACCACGCGTGCGCCGAGGATGAAGTGCAGGTCGTCCAGCACGTTCAGGCGGGTGGCCAGGTACAGGCCGTTCTGGCGGATCACGTCGTCGGTGATCTGCGCTGCTTCACCCCACTGCGGCTTGGCGATATTGCCGTGCCAGTTGAAGAAGTCGAACAGGTTGGGTCCCGGGTAGGTGACGTTCCAGAAACCCTTGCCGTTCCATTCGGCAATGCTGGTCGAGCCGCCCAGCACCAGCTCGTGTTCACGGCCGAGCAGACTGAACGGACCGCTGACGTAGAGGTCGGCGGAGTCGCTGCGGGTTTCGCCGCGATAGCGCTGGCCGGTGAGGCTGGCAGTGCCGTCGGCGTTCGGCGTCGAGCCCTGGATCGAGCCCATCTGCGCGTCGTAGCCATTGAGCTTGTGGTCCAGTTGCAGCTTGGTCACCCAGCCATCGCCGAGATCGTGTTCCAGGGTGGCGAACAGGGTGCGGGTGTATTGCTTCCAGCTGCTCCAGTCGGCGGCGTTGCTGAAGGAGCGCGAGACCTTGTTGCGCTCGCCGTTGGCGTTGATCAGCGGGAAGCTGCCGGACCAGGTGGAGCCGCGCGGATCGTTGTCCTGGTAGTCACCGCCGACGGTGAGCAGGGTGTCCGGGGACAGGTCGAATTCGAGGATGCCGTAGTAGACCTGGCTCTGGCTGGAGTAGCGGTCCATGAACGACTTCTTGTCCTGGTACGCCGCCACCGCGCGGCCGCGCACATTGCCGCTGTCGTTGAGCGGGCCGCTGACGTCCAGTTCGCTGCGGTAGTTGTCCCAGGAGCCGGCGCCCAGGGTGACGTGGCCCTGGAAGTCGTGGGTGGGCTTTTTGCGGATCAGGTTGATCGAGGCGCCCAGCGAGCCGGCGCCGACCAGCAGGCCGGTGGAGCCCTTGAGCACTTCGATGCGGTCGTAGATGGCCATGTCGCTCAGGGTGTTGCCGGCCGAGTAGCCGACATTGCGCACCGCCGAGGGGATGCCGTCGTACTGGAAGTTGTTGATCGAGAAACCGCGGGCGTAGTAGTTGCTGCGGTCGCTGTCGTAGGCCGACACGGTGATGCCGGGGGTGTGACGCATCACGTCGTCGACGGTGTCGAGGGCGAAGTCGTCCATGTGCTGGCGGGTGACCACGCTCACCGATTGCGGGGTCTGCCGGGGCGTCAGCACCAGGCGCGTGGCGGTGGCCAGGGTGCCGGGGGTGTAGGAACCGCTGCCTTCGGTGATGGTGCCGAGCTGGTTGGCGACGACCTGGGTCGCGCCCAGTTCCAGCATGCCGCTCTCGGCGGGAATGGCTTGCATCACGTAGCGCCCGTCGTCCTGGCGCCGGGCCTGCAGGCCGGAGCCTTCGAGCAGGCGGCGCAGGGCTTCGTCGACCTCGTAGCGGCCATCGAGGCCACGGCTGCTGCGGCCATCGGTCAGCACCGGATCGAACGACACGAGGATGCGCGCTTCGGTGGCGAAGCGGGTCAGGGCGCTGCCGAGGTCGCCGCGCTCGATATGGTAGTCGCGCACCTCGGCGCTGGCCGTGGCGGGCAGGGCCAGGCCCAGGGTGGTGGAAATCAGCAGCGCCCGGGCAAGGGACACGGCGAGCGGGGTGGCGTTGAACGGGAATGTCATGGCGGCTTCGTGCTCGTCTGGTTGGCAAATGGGGATGTGATCCCTCTGCTGGATGAGTCGAAGCAGCGCGACGAAACCTATCAGCGGCTGGCGAAAAAACTCAGCGGGGCACCAGGGTGACCCAGTAACGGGTGCGCTCCAGCCGCTTCACCGGCAGGCTCGCCTCCAGTGCGCGCAGGGCGCTGTCGGTGTCGTCGATGGAGAAGGTGCCGCTGATGCGCAGCCCGGCGATGGCCGGATCGCAGCGCAGCCAGCCTTGGCGGTAGCGACCCAGTTCGGCAATGAAGGCGTCCAGGCGTTGCCGGTTGGCGACCAGCAGGCCGTTGCTCCAGGCGTCCTGGCCAGGTGTGGTCGGTACTGGTTGCGTGGCGGCTTGCGGGGTGAGCGTGCTCTGCTGCCCGGCATCGAGCAACAACGCCGGCCCGTGAAGCGGGGTGAGTCGCACCTGGTGCTCGAACACCGCCACCTCGGCAGCCTGGTCATGCAGGCGCACCGAGAAGCGGGTGCCCAGTGCCTGGATGCGGCCTTGCCCGACTTGGACGAAGAAGCCCCGGCTCTGCGGGTCGTGGGCGGTGGTGACGAGGATCTCGCCACGGTGCAGGATCAGCCGGCGTTGGCCCTGGTCGTAGGCGACCTCCACTGCACTGTCGCTGTTGAGCAACAAGTGCGAGCCGTCGGCGAGGGTGACGCTCAAGCGCTCGCCACGGGGGCTTTGCAGCATCTCCGGCCGCTGATAGCGCCAGCCGCCATAGCCCAGGGCCGAGCCACCGGCCAGCAGCACGAAGCCCTTGAGCAGGCTGCGCCGGGACTGGCGTTGCGCTTGCAGCAGGGTCCGTGAGCCGACCCCTGGCATGCGCTGGAACTGGCCGAGGGTCTGCTGCACCTGACTCCAGGCCCAGGCGTTTTCGCTGCGCTGTTCCAGCCATTGCTGCCAGGCGCCGCGCTCCTGTTCGGCGGCCTCGCCATGCAGCCGGCTATGCCAATGGGCGGCCTGTTCCAGTGCCTCACGCTGCTGGTGATCGAGGCGCTCCAGTAGACTCAGGGCTGCAGCCCCAGGCGGTACAGGGTGCAGTGATGGGTGGCCTTGGCGATGTAGCGGGTGATGGTCACTTCGCTCAGGCCCTCGGCGGCGGCGATGGCCTTGTAGGTCATGCCGTCGAGTTGCGAAAGCAGAAAGGCGCGGCGCACGGCGGGGCCCAGGCCGGCGAGCATGCGGTCCAGTTCGCACAGGCTTTCGAGGAGCAGGGCGCGTTCTTCCTCGCTGATTTCCAGCGCTTGCGGCACCTCGGCCAGGGCGGCCAGCCAGGCGCGCTCAAGGCGATCACGGCGGTAGTGATCGATCATCAGGCGGCGGGCGATGGTCGCCAGATAGCCGCGGGGTTCGCGCACCGCATCGAGGCGCGCGTCGGCATCGCGGGCGGCGAGGATGCGGATGAAAACGTCATGCACCAGGTCCCGCGCCAGCTCGCGGCAATCGACCCGCGGGCGCAACCAGCCGAGCAGCCAGCGGTGATTGTCCTGGTAGAGCGTGCCTACCCGCTCCTGAATGCGAAGGTCCGACATGGCGAATCCAAAGGATGCAAATGAGAATTTGTCGCATATTATGTTTTTCATTAGCGGGCTTGCAAGGATGGGCATGAGGACTCGCTTGCCGGAAGCTGGAGCCTTGTGGGAGGGTGCCGGCACCACTCAAGGAGCAACGCCCAGATGACGGACCACAACCTCGCTCTCACCATCGCTGCCGCCCTCAGCCTGTTGGCGGCGCTTGCGCATCTCTGGTGCATTTACGTCGGTCCCGCCGGCTACCGCCTGCTCGGGGCGGGCGAGCGCATGGTGCGTGGTGCAGAGAAGGGCAAGGCCTTTCCAACGTTGATCACCTTGTTCATCGCAGCAGTTTTGACGGTATGGGCGGCCTACGCGTTGTCCGGTGCCGGTGTGATCGGCCGGTTGCCGCTGCTGCTTCCGGCGTTGTGCGTTATCACCTTGGTGTACCTGGCGCGTGGTTTTCTCGGGCCGCTGATTCTGCGCAAGACCGGGCATACGCGCCGATTTGTCGTGGTCAGTTCGCTGATTTGCAGTGGTTATGGGGTGGTGCATCTGGTGGGGCTGGTGCAGGTGTGGGGGCGGATCTGAACGAGGGTAAAGCAGGTCTGGATCATGGCAATTGAATATCGCGCCCATCTCGGCGAATATCCTGCGCTCTTTACCCGCCAAAGGAATGCCCGATGCGTCTGTTGAAAAGCCTGCTCGTTCTCTCTGCACTTACCGCCGCCGGTTGCGCCACCACCCCGCCAGTGCCGCCGCCGGAGTACCCGGGCATCGAGCAGTCGGCCTCGGTCAATATCCAGGACCTGCGTCCGGCCACGGAAAGCAAGAAAGAGATCTTCAGTCTGCTGGTCACCAGCGACTCCTACGGCCTCTACCGCATCGAAGACGCGGCGACCAAGCCTACCGGCATGCGCCTGCTGGCCCACCGTGCCTACGAAACCTTCCCCGAGCTGAAGAACGACCCGTCGATCAAGTTCCAGCATTTCGTTGCCTATTCGAACCTGCAATCGCACCTGCGCAAGACCTCGATACTGGCTGGCCTGACCGGCCCCATCGGTGTCGCCCTGCTGGCGTCCGATACACCCAAGCCCGGCGAAGTTCTGGTCACCCAGGTCGACAGCGCCCTGTTCGACAAGACCTCCGGCGACGAGGAATACACCCGCGCGCTGTTCACCGAGCAGGAAAACCCCGAGCGTGTCCCGGTGAACCTGGTATGGATCGACACCGAGATGCTCGGCAAGCGCGTTGCCAGCCGCTGCCTGGTGCCGCCGCAGGCGAACAAGCCGTACATGTACCTGGTGGAGGCGTTCGATCTGTGCATTGCCAAGCACCTGGACCTGTACAAGGCCAAGTCGGTGCAGACCGCAGCCAAATGATCCGGGCCCCCGGGGCCTGGCAAGGTTCCGGGGGTGAAGCCCGCGCGTCGCTAGAAGTCATACCTCCCGCTCAGCCCCAGCGTCCTCGGCGAACCCAGCACCCCGGTGTAGCCGCCATTCGGCGAGTTCCACAGGGTGGTGTAGTAGGTCTTGTCGAAGGCGTTGCGCAGCCACAGCGATACATCCCACTGACCGTCGCCAAGATCGCCGCGCACGCCGGCCGACAGGTTGACCAGCGCGTAGCTCGGCAAGCGGGCATGTTCCGAGTCATCCACCGTGCCCACCGCATGGGAGCGGAAGGCGTAGCTGGCGTTGACGTACGGACGCAGCGGTCCGGCCTGCCATTCGTAGCTGCCGCTGGCGTTGGCGATCCATTTCGAGGCCCCCACCACGTTATGCCCGCTGAGATCGCAGGAGGCCGGTGCGCCGGGGCGCAGGGCGATTTCGGCGGGGCAGGGGGCGTTTTCGTAGTCGCGGTAGCGCACGTCGTTCCATGAGCCGTTGAAGTTCAGGGTCAGGCCGCGCAGGGGCAGCAGGGTGGATTCGAATTCCACCCCGCGGCTGCGCACGTTGCCGGCGTTGGTCAGGTAGCTGGTGAGGTTGGCGTCGTCGTAGGCATTGGTCTGGTAGCCGTGCACCTCGGTCCAGAACAGGTTGGCGTTGAGCAGCAGGCGTCGCTCCAGCAGGGTGCTCTTGATCCCCAGCTCGGCGTCGTTGGCGCGTTCGCTGCCGATCAGCAGGGAGTCGGCACCGGCCACCGGGGCGCTGGCGACACTCAGGTTGACCCCGCCGGATTTCTCGCCGTGGGACAGCGAGGCGTAACCCAGCAATTCGTCGTTGAAGCGGTAGGCCAGGCTGAGCAGGGCCGATGGACTGAAGCTATAGAGATTCAGCTCGCCGGAGTCGTAGGCGCCAAGGCGCGCCTGGCGCACCGCCGCGGCGGCCCCGCTGACCGCCGCGCCGCCGACTGGCGCGTAGCGTCCGACCCTGGCCTGCTTGGCTTCGTAGGTACCGCGCAGGCCGGCGCTGAGGTCCAGGCGCGGCGTCAGGTGCCAGGTGCCCTGGCCGAACAGGGCGAAACTGTTGGTGTCGATATGGCCCTTGCCCAGGCTGTAGACGTCGTTCAACGCGCCTTGCGGAGTGCCGTTCCAGGTGTCGGCCAGCGGGCCGTAATCGGTGAACACCTCGTTGCGCATCTCCTGGCGGAACCAGTAGCCGCCCAGCACATAGTCGAAGAACTCCCCGGCCGGCGAAGCCAGGCGCAGCTCCTGGGAATATTGCTGGTCGCGAGCGGACTGGCCGACGTTGTCCATCACCGGCACATTCAGTTCGTCGTCGTTGCGCGGGGTGAAGTCCCACCAGCGCCAGGCGCTGATCGAGGTCAGGGTGTAGTCGCCCGGCAAGGTCCAGTTGGCCTCCAGCGAGGTGCCGCCCTGGAACACCTTCACACTCTGCTCGGCATCCAGATTGACGTGCCGCCCGCGTGCCAGGCTTGCGCCCACGGCGGCGGCGCGCTGCTCGTAGCGGTTGACCCCGTTGATGGTCGGGCCGCTGCTGAACAGCGAGCGGGTGCCGGCGCTGGAATCTTCCTCGTTGTAGTCGGCGATCCAGCGCAGGTTGAAGCGCTCCGTGGGTTCGAACAGCAACTGCGTGCGGAACCCCTGGCGGATGCCTCCGCCCAGGGTGTGGCCGTCGTACAGGTTGTCGACGTAGCCGTTCTCGCGGGTGCGGTAAGCCGAGACGCGGCCTGCCAGATGCTCGCCAAGCGGGCCGCCGAGGCTGGCCTGGGTCTGGACGTAGCCGTCCTCGCCAAGGGCGCTGGACACACTGCCTTCGGGGCTGAAGGACGGGCGCCGGGTGGTGATGTTGAGCACACCGGCGGTAGTGTTCTTGCCGAACAGCGTGCCCTGGGGCCCGCGCAGCAATTCCAGTTGCTCGATATCGAGCAGGTCGAACACCGCCATGCCCGGGCGGCCGAGGTAGACGTTGTCGAGATAGATCCCGGCGCTGCCTTCCAGCCCGTCGCTGGCCGGGTTGTTGCCCAGGCCACGGATCGACAGGCTCGACTGTCGTGCATGCATGAACGCGACATTCACGCTGGGCAGTGCCTGTTGCAGGTCCTGGACCCGGTACAGGCGCTGGTTCTCCAGGGTCTGGGCGGACAGCACGGTCATCGCCGTGGGCACCGCCTGGGCGTCCTCGGTACGGCGCCGGGCGTTGACCGTCACCGTTTCCAGGGTCGGGTCATCGGCCTGCGGCACATCGTTCGGCGTGGCGGCGAAGGACGGCGTGCAGGCCAGGGCCAGCACACCGGGTAGCAGATGGGGCCAGACGCACGCGCGGGCGGGTCGGGGCAAAGGCTTGGTCATCGGAAACTCCCGTGATGAAGAAAGCACTCGCTGCGCGTGGTCTGCGTAAGCGTGATGGGGCGGTGAAGGTGTAAGTGCTCAGTCGCGCAGCCAGGGAATGTCCTTGGCCTGGTAGCGGTGGGCGCGGAAGATCGCGTTGTTTTCGCCCGGCAGGTAGGCCCGCGAGGCGGCATCCGGGTAGGCGGCG
Source organism: Pseudomonas sp. FG98 (assembly GCF_057808595.1). Classification (NCBI taxonomy): domain Bacteria; kingdom Pseudomonadati; phylum Pseudomonadota; class Gammaproteobacteria; order Pseudomonadales; family Pseudomonadaceae; genus Pseudomonas; species Pseudomonas sp. FG98. Next base: position 15,725 of record NZ_JBMDIJ010000097.1, read on the forward strand.
AAATGCGGGTTGATGTATTCCCAGACCACTTCGCCAGCACGGGTCACTTCGAACAGGCGTCCGAAGTTGGCTTCGGTGATCAGGGTATTACCGTTGTGCAGGCGTTGCGCGCCGCCCATGAACGGGGTGAAGAAGGCGTAGCCGGGGGTGTCGGCATACTGCCAGTCGATGCGCTGGGCATGGGGATCGACCTCGATCACCCGCGAGTGCGGCATCGACACATGGGGGCGCGAGATACCGTTGTCGAATACCAGGATGCGCCCGTCCTCCAGCTCGCTGGGGCAATGCTGCTGCGCCACCAGGTCATGGCCCAGGCGCCACAGCACGCGGTCGCTGGCCTTGTCCACGGCAATCACCGACGACACGCTGCGCAGGCTGAGGATGACCTTGCCGTCGCGGCCGGGCGTCACCGAGTTGGTCATCGGCCAGTGGTAGCGCTCGAAGCAGGCGTGCAGTGGATAGTCCTCGGGGGCCAGGTGTTCCCAACTGCGCCATTCCCAGACCAGCTTGCCGGCGCGGTCGACTTCCTTGATCACGTCGCCGTAGATCACGCCGCCCGGCGCCTCGCTGCCGGGAATCCCACCCTGCACCCGGGCGGCGATGGCGGTCGGCAACGGCTCTGCGGTGCTGTACAGCAGGTTGCCGTTGTCCAGCCACTGGGCATCGTGGTGGTGGGCCAGGTCGGTGTACTCCCAGACCACCTCGCCGTCCGGGGTGACCTCGCTGAAGGCGCCGCCATGCCATACCGACCAGCCCGGGAACAGCTCCGGCGAGTCCGGGTGATTGCCGTTGTAGCCGAGGTTGCCGTTGGCCAGGATCACTGCGTCGCGGCCGGGGCGTTGCGGCAATTGCCAGTGGTGGACCTGCTCGCCGCGCAGGTTGATGAGGAATACCTGGCCGCCGGCGGTCTGCGGGGCGAACAGGGTGTAGCCGCCGGCCGAGCGTTCGGCATCGAGGCCGATCAGGCCGGTGGCATGGCGGCGCAGGGTAGTGCGATCGAGGATGGTCATGGCTTTTCTCCGGGTGTGCGTGGCCCTGCCGGCTGGTGCGGCATGGCGTTCGGGGCAGGGATCAGGGGTGGGTGGGCAGCAGGCGGTTATAGCGCGGGTCGAAGCCGTCGCTGACCTGCAATGGCCGTGGAATCAGCCGGGCTGCGGCGAAGCGGTCGGCGAGGCGCTGTTGCAGGGCGGCGACCCGGGCGTCCAGCGGTACGTAACGCAGGTGTTGGCGAGCGAGCATTTCCTGCAGCAGGGGCAGCGGCAGGCGAGTGACCTCGGCCAGGCGTTCGGCCCAGGCCTGGGGGTGATCGGTGGCCCAATCCTGGGCCCGGGCCAGGCGCTGGATAAAGTCGCCGAGCAATTCGCTCTTCTGCGGATCGGTCAGGGCCTTGAGGCTGGCGACGGTGAAGTTCAACCCGGTTTCCGGCCAGTGGCTGCCGTCGACCAGGACCCGTGCGCCACGGGACGTTGCCTGGCCGACGAAGGGGTACCACACCGCCCAGGCCGCCAGCTTGCCGCTGGCGAAGGCGTTCTGCGCATCGACCGGGCTGGCGTAGACCACCTCGACCGCCTTGCTGTCCAGACCCGCGTCGGCCAGTGCGGCGAGCAGCAGGTAATGACCGCTGGTGCCCTTGGCCACGGCTACGCGCTGGCCTTTGAGATCAGCTACCGATTGGATCGGCGAGTCGCCCTGGACCAGCAGGGCATTGTTGTTCTGCGCGCCCTCGGCAGCGGCGACGATGCGGACGTCGAAGCCTCCGGCCTGGGCGAAGATCGGCGGTGCGTTGCCGACCACGCCGACGTCGACGGCGGCGGCGTTCAGCGCTTCCATCAGGGCGGTGCCGGTGCCGAAGGGGTGCCAGTCGAGGCGGTAGGGCAGATCCCGATCTTCTCCGGCAGCCTGGAGCAGGGCCTGGATCAACCCGCTCTGGTCGCCGACTTCCAGTTCCGCTGCCTGCGCCGGCAAGCTGCCCAGCAAGGCAGCGAGCAGCAGCAATGAGGAAAGTTGTTGGCGCAGGCGCTTGGCAGGGAAGCACTTTGTCGGCATCGTCGCGGCTCTCGAATCGGAAAGTGCACCCAGTATGTCCACGCCCCTGAATCGCCACCATGCCAAACACCCCTCGTTTTCTGCCATCGGCACGCCGCGCACCGTGCTGGTGCTGGCGTTCCCCGGGGCGCTGCTGCTCAACGCCGCCGGCCCGCTGGAAGTGTTTGCCGCCGCCCCGCGGGTACTGGGCGGGGAATTGCTGGCCAGGGCGCCGTACACCATCGTCCTGGCTTCTCCGGACGGCGGCGAGGTCGAGAGCATTTCCGGCATTGTGGTGGTGACGCGTTCGCTGGCGCAGGTCGAGGACATCGAGGTGGACACCTTGATCGTCATCGGCGGGCCGGGTGTGGCCGAGCTTGAGGTCGACGAGCGGGTCAAGGCCTGGTTGCAGCGCCGTGCACCGCAGGCCCGGCGCCTGTGTTCCATCGGTACTGGCGCCTTTGCCCTGGCGGCCGCCGGCTTGCTCGACGACCGCCAGGTGGTGACCCACTGGAAATTCGCCGAGGCGTTGCAGCAGTACCCGGCGTTACGCGTGGAGCGCGAGGCGTTGTATCTGCATGACGGCCATCTGTGGACCTGCGGTGGTGCCAGCGCGGGAATCGATCTTGGTCTGGCGCTGCTCGAAGAAGACCTTGGCCCCCATGCAGCGCTGGCGTTGGCGCGTTATTTCACCCTGTTCCTGCGGCGTTCGGCGCAGCAGGCCCAGCTCAGTGCTCCGCTCAAGGCACAGAGCGATGCCTTGCGCAGCGACCGTGACCAGCGCCTGGTGCGTCTGCATGCCTGGATCGCGGAAAACCTTGATGGCGACCTGCGCGTGGAGCGCCTGGCGGAGCGCTTCGGCATGAGTCCACGGCACTTCGCCCGGGCCTACACCGCCGCCACCGGTGGAACCCCGGCACAGACCGTGGAGACCTTGCGTCTGGAGGCCGCCTGCCGGCTGCTGGAAACCAGCCAGGAGCCGATCAAGCGCATTGCCGAGACGGTCGGCTTCGGCAACGAGGAGCGGATGCGCCGCAGTTTCCAGCGCCAGCTTGGCGTAAGCCCGCTGGGCTATCGCTCGCGCTCGCGGGTGGCGGGTGGGCCGGAGCCACTGGCAGGGCAGACCGGCTATCGCCATGGCGCCGGCCTGGCGATCGCTCTGGATCACCTTGCCCAGTGAGTCTGGCGGACTGCGTCAACCCTGTTATCCTTCCCCGCCTATTTCCCCCGCACTACCGAGGCAGGCATGGGCCGACCGCGCAAAGAAGACTCCCTGGGTCTTGAAATCAAGAACGTGATCATCGACGCAGCGCTGGCGATGATCGTCGAGGATGGCGTGGTCGGCGCCACCTCCCGACGCATCGCAGCGCGGGCCAAGGTGTCGCCGGGCACGGTGACCTATCACTTCAACGGCATGAACGAAATCATCGCGGCGGCCTTCGTGCGCATGAGCGAGGAGATCGCTGCGGTCTACTTCAGCAGGCTGCGCGAGGCTCGCGACAAGGTCCAGGCGCGGGAGGTGGTGGCCGATCTGATCTGTGGTGATCTGTGGAAGGCCTCGGGGCAGATGTTGCTGGTGTTCGAGCTGTACTCCTTCGTTTCGCGCTTTCCCGAGTACATGCACATCATGGATGACTGGATGGCCCTGTCGCGCCAGGCGCTGCAGATCCATTTCGACGAGCGCGCGGCCCGGGCCATCGATGCCTTGATCGAAGGATTCACCATCCATAACACGCTGGGCAAGACACCGGTGGAGCGGGGCGAGATCCTGCGTTTGATCGAGGCGGTTTCTTGACGTAGCGGGCACATCATTGGAACGCAAACACCTGGCGGGAAATTGCATCAGGGCCGGGAGGTGCATGCCTTGATTCTTGTTGCGTTCTTGAGATCGAGCGCCGCCCGCGCGGCGCATCGCGGCTAACAGCCGCTTGTATGGTAGG
>NZ_JBMDIJ010000098.1:0-19269 GCF_057808595.1 Pseudomonas sp. FG98
GGGTTCTGGGCCAGCCACAGTATCTGTGCTCGACGCGGTCCCTGTGGGAGCTGGCATTGCCAGCGATGATGCCCGCCAGAACAACACAGTCCAGCAAGATCGATGTCGAGGCTGACGGCCTCATCGTCGGCAACGCCAACTCCCACAGGGTTCCGGGCCAGCCACAACACCTGTGCTCGACGCGGACCCTGTGGGAGCTGGCTTGCCAGCGATTTGGCCGGCATTGAAAAAGATGGTGTCAGGCCTGGTCTCATCGCTGCCGAGCAGGATCAGAAAACTGTGTTCAAACCCCGGCCAACCACTCACGCTGGCGGGCCAGGACCGATTCGGCGGATTCCCCTACCAGCTCGGCATACACACCCGGCGCAGTGGCGCCTTCGGTACTGATCAGCAATACCCGTGAGCCGGCGCCCAGGCCCAGTTCGGCCGCCTGCTGCGGCGCCCTGGCCAGACGCTGCAAGGCCGCCAGTCCGGCCACCGCCGACTCACCGGCCTCAAGCGGAATATCCCGTTCACTGCCGGCAGCCAGCCGACGCATCACCAGCACCGCATCGTCGTCATGCAAGGTCATGAAAAAGTCCACGCTGGGCTGCAGGAACTTCCACGCCAGCGGCGAGGTTTCCCCGCAGGCCAGGCCGGCCATGACCGAATCCACCGAGCCGCTGGCCTTCGCTGCCCGCCCGGCCAGGGCGCTCTGGTACAGGCAGTCGGCCTGGGCCGGCTCGACCACGACGAAGGTCGGTCGCTGTTCACCGTGCAACTCCCACAGGTAGCTGGCGATCCCCGCTGCCAGGCCGCCGACGCCACCCTGCAGGAAGACATGGGTAAAGCCCTGGGCGTGGGCCTCGACGATCTCGGCGGCGATGGTGCCGTAGCCCTGCATCACATCGCGGGGGATCTCCTCGTAGCCGTCATATGAGGTGTCGGACACCACCAGCCAGCCATTGCGGAAAGCCAGGGCCGCAGCTTCCTCCACCGACTCGTCATAGTTGCCGCTGATCCGCACGATCTCGGCGCCATAGTCGGCGATGGCCTGTTCCCGCTCGACGCTGACGTTGGCGTGCAGGACGATCACGCAGCGGCAGCCGAGGGTCTGCGCGGCGGCGGCCAGGGCGCGGCCATGGTTGCCGTCGGTGGCGCTGATCACGGTGAAGCCGGCCAGGGCCTCGGCATGCTCGCCGCGCAGCAGTGCGGCGACATTGAAGTTGTGCTCGGGGAAGCGGCGCAGGATCAGGCGCACCAGGGCAATGGGCGCACCAAGCGCCTTGAAACTGCCCAGCGACGAGCGCTGCGATTCATCCTTGACCAGCAACTGGCCCACGCCCAGTTCGGCAGCCAGGTCGGGCAGGTTGTACAGCGGCGTGGCGCCGCGGTTGAGGCCGGACCAGTGGGCCAGCCAGTCGCGGCTCTGGTGGGCCGTGGCGATGCTCATGATCTCGCGCAGGTCATCGGGATACGGGATACGGCTGGCGTTGCGGTTGGCTAGCAGCATTGCGGTCTCCATCAGGTAAAGGGGGGCCGTCACCGATGGCGTGTGGCATCGGCGTTGGCGTTTTAAAAGGGGTCAGGCGAGTCGGCGGGCGACCACGTCCAGAAGAACTTCGGCGCCCATCACCAACTGCGCGTCATCGGTGTGCTCGCGCGGGTTGTGGCTGATCCCGCCACGGCTGGGCACGAAGATCATCGCCGCCGGGGCGATGCGCGCGATCATCTGTGCATCGTGGCCGGCTCCCGAGGTCATGCGCCGATGGCTCAGGTCGAGGCGGATGGCACTGGCCTCGATCTGCCCGGCCAGGGTGGCGTCGAAGATCACCGGTTCGAAACGCACCAGGCGCTCGCTGGAGATCTTCACCCCCTCCTCCACCGCGATCCGTTCGAGGAACGCGGCGAAACGTTGCTCGGCCTGTTGCAGCCGGGCTTCGTCGGGGTCGCGCAGGTCGACGGTGAACACCGCCTTGCGCGGGATCACATTGATCACGTTGGGCTCGAAGGCGATGCAACCGGTAGTGGCCAGGGTGGTTCCGGCAGAGTCGCGGGCAATGGCCCGGGCCTCGTTTACCGCCGCACAGGCCACATACCCGGCGTCGTGACGCAGGTGGGTCGGCGTGGTGCCGGCATGGTTGGCATTGCCCTGCACCGTAACCTGCTGCCAGGAAATACCCTGGAGGTTTTCCACCACGCCGATCTGGATGCCCTCGGCTTCAAGGATCGGACCTTGCTCGATATGCAGTTCGAGGTACTCATGGGGGACGATGGCACCGGGTTGCAGGTCGCCGGCATAACCGATGCGGGCCAGTTCGTCACCCAGGCGGGTGCCGTCGGTACCGATGGTGTCCAGCGCCTGCTGCAGGTCCAGGCCACCGGCATAGACCAGCGAGCCCATCATGTCCGGCTGGTAGCGCACACCCTCCTCGTTGGTGAAGGCGGCGACGGTGATCGGCCGCGACGGCAGCACACCGGCATCCCGGTAGGCACGGACCACCGCCAGCCCGGCGAGCACGCCGTAGCAGCCATCAAGAGCGCCGGCGTTGGTCACGGTGTCGATATGCGAGCCCATCATCAGCGGCGCCAGGCCTGTGCCCGAGGCCGCGGGCAAGGTGCCGAAGATATTGCCGATGCGGTCGATGCGCACCTCCAGGTCGAGGGCCTTCATCCAGGCCACCAACTGGTCGCGCCCGGCCTTTTCCGCGTCGCTCAGGGCGATACGGGTCCGGCCTCCATGCACCGGATCGGCACCCAGTTCGCCGAGCAGGCGGATCTGTTCCAGCAGCAGCGCGCCGTCGAGCTGAAGGTTCATCAAGGTACTCCGTGGCTATTGGTCGATGAGGTAAATGCTATTGCAGGGCGGTGCAGTTATTTCTTGATTTTCGGCCTGCAAATGAATTTTTATTCCGTCTTTGCGCCCCATCAGGAAATCCGCCGCCATGAGCCTGGATTCATTCGACCTCGCCCTGCTCGACGCCGTGCAGCAGGACGCCACCACCTCGCAGCAGGACCTCGGCGCCCGGGTCAACCTGTCCCCCGCCGCAGTCAATCGCCGCCTGAAAAAGCTCAATGCCGATGGCGTGGTGCGCCGCACCGTGGCCCTGGTCGACCCGGTGGCGCTGGGCTATGGCCTGACGGTGATCACCGAAGTGGAAGTGGAGAACGAACGCCTCGACCTGCTCGACGCCATGAAGCGCACCTTCCTCGCCTGCCCGCAGGTGCAGCAGTGCTACTACGTGGCCGGGGAATGCGACTTCGTGCTGATCATGGCGGTGCGAAACATGGAGCAGTACACCGAACTGACGCGGACGCTGTTCTTCGAAAGCAACAACGTCAAGCGCTTCAAGACCCTGGTGTCGATGGGCAATGTGAAGGTGGGGCTCGGCGTACCGGTCGAAGCACGTTAGAGGAAGTGCGGCAGCGACTGGGCGATCAGCAGAACCCCGGCCAGCGCCAGCAACCCCAGCACCACCCGGCGGAACGCCACGTCACTGAAACGCCGGTACAAGCGCACACCGAACAGGGTCGGCAGGAGCACGCTGAGGGTCACCAGCGGGAACAGGCCCAGGGCTTCGCCGGTGACGGTGCCGGAAACCAGGTAGGTGATCATCGTCAGCAACTGCATCGCCAGGTTGAAGCCCTGGATCACCGAGCGCTGGGTGTCGCGGTCCCAGCCCTTGAGCACCGACCACAGCGCCGTGGCCGGGCCGGTCAGGCCGCCAAGACCGCCCATCACCCCGCCCAATACACCCACGGCGGCATCGGCTCCGGCACCGCCGATACGCAGGCGCGGCAGGCTGGACGAAAACAGCATCAACGGACACCACAAGGCCAGGACGATACCCACCAGCAGGCGGAACAGCAGCGGGTCGAGCTGGTGCAGCAGCATTACTCCAAGGGGCACGCCGATCAGGCCGCCGATCACCATCGGCAGCAGGTGCTCGCGCTTCAGGCCACGGCGCAAGGTGCGCGCGGCCAGCACCTGGCCCACCAGCGAACCGCAGACCACCAGCGGCCCGGTCAGGTTCGGCGGCAAGGCCCAGGCCCAGACGGCCATGGCCACCAGGCCGAAGTTGGAGCCGGACAGGCCCTGGACGAAGCCGGCCAGGGCGGCGCCGAAGATGATGATGAGCCAGAGGGAGTCCATGGAAACCTGATCGAATAAAAGGGCGGGAGGATAGGCGTTGGGGGTGGGTTGAGGAAGGTCCAATCGAGGGATTAATAGACGAACCATTCGTCAGATGACAGCGCGATGCTACGCGCTAAGCGAGCCAGGCTTATGCTCACAAAACTAGTAACACCCTCACCTAAAAGCATGATCTGAAAGAGATTGCCCTGACTATTCAGCAATCCCAAACGAAAGCTTTGAACTATAACCAACCAATAGACTAGGAAAACTAATGACTCACCAAAACCAAATTTCCATTGACAAAGCCCACGAGAAGTGGCCACATGCCATCAAAATACAAATCGAGGCACATGGACGTGGTCAATAGTATAGAGATCGATTTTCTCGGAGTTGAAACCAGCAAAAGTGGAGATGCTATTACACTTCGCTACCCCGACCCACTTACAGGAATATTCAAAGTTCATGTTATTGACGGCGGTTACATAGAGACCGGCGAAAAAATTGTTGCTCATATTGAAAAAAATTATGCAACGAAGCGTATCGACCACGTAGTACTCACTCACCCTGACAGAGATCATGCAAACGGCCTAAGGGCAGTACTTGAAAACTGCGAAGTTAGTACATTATGGATGAATCGCCCTTGGCTTTACGCTGACGAATTAATCGACCGATTCTCAACCTACAACTCTGTAGAGCATCTCCGTAGAAAGCTACGGGAAATATATTCTGCCTCTGCCGCTCTCGAGGACATTGCACTAGAAAAAGGCATACATATCTGTGAAGCTTTTCAGGGTGCAAACATCGGTATTTTTACAATACTCACCCCATCGCGATCACGATACCTTGACTTAGTAGTAGAGTCCGAGAAAACCCCCGAGGCGGAGCATACATTTGCAGAGTCTCTCGAAGGAATTTTCAAGTCTGTTGCTCGCGCTGCTGCTAACTTAGCAAAATCAGCCTGGGGCGACGAATACTTTCCGCCAAGTGGCACTAGCAGCGAAAATGAAATGAGTATTGTGCAGTTCACCACAGCAAACCAGAAGAAAATTCTACTTACAGGTGATACTGGTCGAGACGGTTTAACAGAAGCAGCAGATTTCTTATTATCCATGGGATATACCCTCCCTGGAATAAGCCTCTTCCAAGTTCCTCATCATGGCGGGCGCCATAATGTTTCAACTGCAGTACTTAATCGATGGTTAGGTGAGATCGCTGACACCATGCCTGAGAACACAAACTGGTCGGCGGTCTGCAGTTCGGCGAAAGCAGATGAAGATCATCCAAGAAAATCTGTCATACGAGCCATGCTTCATCGCGGAGCTCATTTTGCTGCTACCGAAGGAAGAGACCTTCTTTGGACTGAGGGAACACAACGAGAAGGCTATAGCTCAATCCCTCAAATATCTTATCCTGCCGAGCAAGAGCAGTAGCAAGCGCAATGATACTTTTTATCACCGTTTACCTTCTAGCTTTGCTTTTCGTTGCAACCTACTCTCTGGGGGCAATGACATTAGGTTGGCTGCCGCCTCCATATGAGGCGGTGAGGCTTCCCTTGATGTGCGGAGCGATCGCTTCAATTGGCGGCTGCCTTTATTGCATCCGTGCAATCTACATAAATAAATGCGTATACAAACAATGGGACTCAGCTTGGCACATTTGGTATTTTTTGCGCCCTATAGCCAGCACAATCTCCGGATCTGTAAGCTATCTATTCCTAAAAGCTGGGCTACTGATACTCGAGTCAAAATCCAACGCAGATGCAACTGAAATTGGTTTTTTCGCTCTAGCCTTCATTGCCGGCCTGAACGTAGACAAGTTCATCGCAAAAATTGAAGATGTAGCAAAAGCAGTTTGGGGTATTGATAAAACCAAGTCCGCCGAAGCCAGAAACAAAGAGAACTAATTATCACTTCCAGCCAATGAGACACTCCCAAAAAACCCAAACCCCGTGCAAGTGCGAACAAAATACAAGACGCACTTATTAATAGGGAATCAGATTCAGCTTTAAGCCCCTTACTGCTAAAAAGCCCTCGATAGAATTTACTGAAGTTCAGTCAAGAAGACATCGAGTCACTGGACTCATGTATTGGCTCAATTCGAGCCCTCGTCAGCATAATAACCAAAATCAACTTGGAGCAGGCGTTGTGCTGGAGTGAATCAATCAGACTTCGAGAACCACAGGCAACGATAGTATTCTCGCGAATTGCTATTCTCGGCCACCGTCAAATTCATGTCACTTGTTGCATTGAGCTTTAAAAATCGCTGCATGCTGCAATACATCCCATCAGCCTAGTAGCTCAAACCGAATCTGCCCTGTTATGTGCTCTGGTGGCAGACTGAGCAACGCTTAGTACTAACAACCCATGAGTTTGGCTGTTCAGCCACGCTTACCGATTGGCAAATCCGAACGTTCGATGGCAGCCACTTGACCGCTACCGAAAAGCGTCTCGGCGAGCTGCGGCAAGAGCTAGGTGTGCTCCTTCAGATCATCGCGTTGTTGGGGACTGGCTTGCCAGCGATAGGTATAGGTATCTACACATCTTTTGGGCATGGGCGCTTGGCTGGAGATCGCAGCAAGGCTGCCATGCGCTTGTATTGATCCTTGCGGTCCCCTTGAGATCGAGCGCCGCCCGCTGGCGCATCGTGGACGGCACTCGATCTCATGGCCGCTAGACAAACATAGGTATGTACCTGTCAGCCATCACCCGGTATCCAGACAAACGCTTTGTGGCTACGGCCTGTCAAAGACTTGTAGATACCCCAGGCAGCGATGAGGCCCTCACCAACGACAGCAATTGCGGCTAGGCTGCCCTTCTCGAAATCCCCCAACCTGTGCCCATCGCAAGCCACACCACCCGGAACCGAAGATGCCCAGCCCCTACGCCGCCCGTTTCGCCGCCGTCCTCGCCTATATCGATGCCAACCTCGAAGGCGACCTGTCGGTGAAGACCCTGAGCCAGGTGGCGCATTTCTCGACCTACCATTTCCACCGCCAGTTCAGCGCCTTCGTCGGCGTGCCGGTTGCCCGCTATGTGCAACTGATGCGCCTGCGCCGGGCGGCGCGGCGGCTGGCCGGGCAGGCGGAATATTCGGTGCTGGAGGCAGCGCTGGACGCCGGGTTCGATAGTCCCGAGGCCTTCAGTCGGGCCTTTCGCCGGGATTTCGGCACCAGCCCCAGCGCCTTTCGCCAGCAACCGGAATGGCAGGTGTGGAATGCGGTGTTCGCCATCCCCCACTTTTCGAGGAACATCAGCATGCAAGTGAAGATCGTCGAATTCGCCGAAGTCCGCGTCGCCACCCTGGAACACCTGGGCCCGCCCGGCCTTGTCCAGGACACGGTGCGCCGCTTCATCGACTGGCGCCTGCACAGCGGCCAGTCGCCGGTGGCGTCGAGCCGCACCTTCGGCATTCCGTTCAACAACCCGGATACCACCCCACCGGAGGAGTTCCGCTTCGCCGTCTGCGGCGAGATCGAGGAGGCGGTCAGGCCTAACGATTTCGGCGTCGGTGAGTTGCAAATCGCCGGCGGTCGCTATGCGGTAGTCCGTCATCACGGCTCTCCGGACCATATCGGCGAGACCATCTACCCGGTCTACCGCGACTGGCTGCCGGCCAGCGGCGAAGAACTGCGCGACCAGCCGCTGTTCTTCCATTACCTCAGCGTGTTCCCGCAGACCCCGCTGGAGCAATGGGAAACCGATATCTACGTGCCCTTGCAGTAGTGTCACTTGCCTGCCACGCAGCGCGGCTAACATCGGTCTCACCCTTATTCGACGAGCCCCATCATGGTGATGACCGATGCCCCCCTGATCCAGCGCATCTACGATGAGCTGGTCGACCATAGCGACGAAGAGCTCGAACTGGAGCTGGCCGACGACCTTGCCAACCTGGACGAACTGTTCGACCAGCACACCCCGGACAGTCCGGAGAAGGAAGCGCGCCGCCTGTACTTCCGCGAGCTGTTCCGTCTCCAGGGCGAGCTGGTGAAACTGCAAAGCTGGGTGGTGAAGACCGGGCAGAAGATCGTGATCATCTTCGAAGGCCGCGATGCCGCCGGCAAAGGCGGCGTGATCAAGCGCATCACCCAGCGCCTCAACCCGCGGGTATGCCGGGTGGTCGCGCTGCCGGCGCCGAACGACCGCGAGCAGACCCAGTGGTATTTCCAGCGCTACGTACCGCACCTGCCGGCCGCCGGCGAGATCGCCCTGTTCGATCGCAGCTGGTACAACCGTGCCGGGGTCGAGCGGGTCATGGGCTTCTGCAACGACGAGCAGTACGAGGAATTCTTCCGCAGCGTGCCGGAGTTCGAACGCATGCTGGTACGTTCCGGGATCAAGGTGATCAAGTACTGGTTCTCGATTTCCGACCAGGAGCAGAACCTGCGCTTCCTCAGCCGCATCCACGACCCGCTCAAGCAATGGAAGCTCAGCCCGATGGACCTGGAATCGCGGCGGCGCTGGGAGGCCTATACCAAGGCCAAGGAAATCATGCTCGAACGCACCCATATCGAGGAAGCGCGCTGGTGGGTGGTGCAGGCCGACGACAAGAAGAAGGCGCGGCTCAACTGCATCAGTCACCTGCTGGCCCAGGTGCCTTATGAGGAAGTCGAGGCGCCGGCGGTGTCGCTGCCGCAGCGGGTGCGCCAGGCCGACTACAGCCGGACGCCGACGCCGGATGGGTTGATCGTGCCGGAGATTTATTGAGTTTTTTGTGGTGTTCTTCAGGGCCTCATCGCTGGCAAGCCAGCTCCCACAGGGATTGCATGCACTGCTGAAACTGTGGGAGCTGGCTTGCCAGCGATGAGCATGGGTATCTACACATCTCTATCAGGTACAACACGGACCTTGTGGGAGCGGCTGTTAGCCGCGATTGGCCGCAAAGCCGTCGTAAAACCTAAGTCCCAGATCTGCCTGACACACCGAGGGCACCGGTTTTATGGCCGCTTCGCGCCCAATCGCGGTTAACAGCCCCACAGGTACTCGGCGACCTGTGGCTTCGTGGCTGATCTGAAGTTGTGTAGATACCCATACAGCGATGAGGCCCGAGAAAACAACACAAGAATCAGTAATCCCCCCGCTTGCGAAACGCCCAGCGTCCCGCCAGCAAGGTAAAGCTCGCCACCAGCACCACCAGCACCCAGAACCCGTTCGGGTCGTCCGAGAGCGGCACCCCGCCCACATTCATGCCGAAGAAACCGGCAATGATGTTGATCGGCAAGGCCAGCACCGTGACCACGGTCAGGGTGAACAGGGTGCGGTTGTTTTCCTCGGTCAGCTTGGCGGCGATCTCTTCCTGCAACAGCTTGATCCGTTCGCCCAGTGCAGTGAGGTCGTTGATGATCACCGAGAATTCCTCGGTGGCCGCACGCAACTGGCGGATGTCCTGCTCCTGCAGCCACTCCGGTGGCCGGTTGAGCAGGCGCAGCAGCGAGCCCGGCTCCAGCGCCAGCAGGCGCTGCAGGCGTACCAGCACGCGGCGCATGGCACTGAGGTCGGCGCGGTTGTCGCTGAGGCGCTGGGACAGCAACTGGTCTTCGATGCGGTCCACGTTCATTGTGGTTTCGCGAACGATCTGCGTCAGCACGTCGCCCTGGTCACCGAACAGGTGCACCAGCAGCTCGATGGTCGAACTGAAGCGCTCGCCGCGCTTGACCGAGGAACGCAGGCGGTCCACCGAGTGCAGCGGCTGCAGGCGCGCGCTGACCAGCAGGCGCGGACGCACGCAGGCCCACAGGGTCGAGACATCGGACGAGACCATGCCGAAGTTGAACACCACGTCGTTGACCACCGCGAGCAAGGCGGTGTCGGCGTGCTCGATGCGGGTCGAGCGCGAGCCTTCGCGCAAGGTGGCGAAAAAGGTTTCCGGCAGGTCCAGGCTGCCCTTCATCCAGCGCTCGCAGGCGGCGTGGGCGAGGTTCATGTGCAGCCAGAGGAAGGTCTCGGGATCGTGCGGGGCGAGCAACAGCTCGCGGGCTTCGCTGGAGTCGATTTCCCGACCCGGCTGGCCGGGACGGAAAACGAATCCGTAGAGCAGGCCGTTGAGGTCGGCGTCCTGCTGGTGGCCCTGGGTGGTGATCATGTGGGCACTCGAGGGGGCATTTCGAATTGATGGCAGGAATGTTACCTCTCGTTTCATGACACTTCGGTGACGGCAATCCGGGCCTTCAGCTTTGCCGAACCAGGCCGATGAATCCTTTAACCCTCCCTCGCCTTGTGCCGTGTCACTGAGGAATCCGAAGATGCAGCTGACTCTAAAAACAAAACTGCTGTTGCTCGCCATACTCCCCGTCCTGGTCTTTGCCCTGGTTATCAGCGGCGCCGCCGACCGCATCCTGCGCAACCTCGCCGAAGACGAAATCAGCGAAACCCGCCAGCGCCTGCTCGATGAAAGCCGGCAAAGCCTGGAGCACTACATGCAGATCGCCGTCGGCTCGGTCCAGGCCCTGTACGACGCCGCCCCCGCCGGCGACCAGGCCAGTCGCGCCGAGGCCATCGCCCTGCTGTCGAAGATCAAGTACGGCAAGGACGGCTACTTCTTCGCCCACGACTCCAGCGTGGTCCGCCTGTTCCGCGGCGACAGCCCGGTGGACGTGGGCAAGAACCTCAGCGACCGCAAGGACGTCAACGGCGTGTTCATCAACCGCGAGCTGGTGCGGGTGGCCAAGGACGGCAGCCACTACGTCAACTACAGCTCGCCGCTGCCCGGCAACGAAAGCGTGCAGGTGCCCAAGCTGGCCTACAGCTTCTACCTGCCGAAATGGGACATGGCCATCGGCACCGCGGTGAACCTGGACAACATCGAGCTGCGCATCGGCGAGCTGCGCGCCGAAATCGACCGGCGCATCGATTCGATCCTCACCAGCATCCTGGCCATCGCCGCGGTGCTGCTGGTGATCCTCGGCGTCGCCGGCTTGATGCTCAGCAACACCCTGCTCAAGCCGCTCAAGGCAATGAAGGACAACCTCGACGCCATCGCCGACGGCGACGGCGACCTGACCCATCGCCTGCGCGCCGGCAATGACGAACTGGGCCAACTGGCCGGCTCGTTCAACCGCTTCGTCGAGAAGATCCAGGGCCTGGTGCGCCAGGTGGTGGAAGCCAGCGGCGAGCTGTCGAGCCTGGTGCAGGACGTGGAAAGCCAGAGCCGCCGTTCGGAAGCGGCGATGGAAGCACAGCGTCACGAAACCACCCAGGTGGCCACGGCGATCAACCAGATGTCCGCCGCCGCCCTTGAAGTCGCCCACAGCGCGCAGAACGCCGCCCACGCCGCCCAGGAAACCGACAGCCAGGGCCAGCAGGCGCGGCAGGTAGTAGACGGCAGCATCAAGCGCATCCATGCCCTGGTGGAGAACATCCGCGGTAGCGGCACCTCGCTGGACAGCCTGCAGCAGGACGTGCAGTCCATCGTCGGCGTGCTCGGGGTGATCCGCTCCATCGCCGAGCAGACCAACCTGCTGGCCCTCAACGCCGCGATCGAGGCGGCCCGTGCCGGCGAAGCCGGGCGTGGTTTCGCCGTGGTCGCCGACGAGGTGCGCGGGCTGGCCAGCCGCACCCAGCAGAGCACCCAGGAAATCCAGGTGATGATCGACCGCCTCACCGCCGGCACTCATTCGGCGGTGGAATCCATGCGCCACTCCTGCGAAACCGGTGACAGCACCCGCGACCAGGCCAGCGAGGCCGGTGTGTCGCTGGATGCCATGGCCGGCCTGATCGGTACCATCAGCTCGATGAACGCGCAGATCGCCAGCGCCGCCGAGGAGCAGACCGCGGTGGCCGAAGAGATCAACCGCAGCGTGCACCAGATCGCCCAGTCGGTGGACAGCGTCGCCGAACAGACCCGCCAGGGCGCGCAGACGGCGCAGAGCCTGTCGGCGCTGGAGGGGCATCTGCGGGCGCTGGTCAAGCAGTTCCGCATCTGAACCACGGGCTCGCGGATGGATTTGCCATCCGCGAGCCCTCGCGCCCATACTGCGCAACGTCCAGCCACCGCGTAAGAATCAGCAATCCGCAGCGTCGGATTTCATCCAGAGAGTTGGCAGACCCACCGTGAACATGGCCGTTTCTTCAATGCACTCATGCGGAAGTGACGAATGTTCGATTCAAGCAAGCCCGGCAGGCTCGCGGCCCACCTGGTCACCGTCGCGCTGGCAACCCTGCTGCTGGCCCTGCCCGCCGCTGCGGCAGACAAGTTCAAGGTGGTTACCACCTTCACCATCATTGCCGACATGGCGCGCAATGTGGCAGGCGATGCCGCCCAGGTAGAGTCGATCACCAAGCCCGGCGCCGAGATCCACAACTACTCGCCCACCCCTGGCGACCTGCGTCGCGCCCAGGGCGCCCAACTGATCCTGTGGAACGGACTGAACCTGGAACTGTGGTTCGAGCCGTTCTTCTCGCGCCTGCGCGATGTACCGAGCGTGGTGGTCAGCAGCGGCATCGAACCGATGGGCATCGCCGCCGGTCCGTATACCGGCAAACCCAACCCGCATGCCTGGATGTCGCCGCGCAACGCGCTGGTCTACGTCGATAACATCCGCGACGCCCTGGTCAAGCATGACCCGGCCAATGCCGCCACCTATCAACGCAACGCCGAGGCCTACAAGGCACGGATCGAGGCGACCATCGCGCCAATCCGCGCCGACATCGAGCAGATCCCGGAGCCCAAGCGCTGGTTGGTCAGCAGTGAGGGGGCGTTCTCCTACCTGGCCCGTGACTTCGGCCTGAAAGAGCTGTACCTGTGGCCGATCAACGCCGACCAGCAGGGCACGCCGAACCAGGTGCGCAACGTCATCGATACGGTCAGGGCCAATGCCATCGTGGCGGTGTTCAGCGAGAGCACGGTGTCCGACAAACCGGCCCGCCAGGTCGCCCGGGAAACCGGCGCCCACTATGGCGGCGTGCTCTACGTCGACTCCCTCAGCACCGAGGACGGGCCGGTGCCCACCTACCTCGACCTGCTGCGGGTAACCTCGCAGACACTGGTCAAGGGCCTCAACGAGGGCCGCGCACAGTGAACAACCTCAGCCAGCCGGTGATGACCGGCAGCGGTATCCGGGTCGAAACCGCCACGGTCACCTACCGTAACGGCCACACCGCCCTGCACGACGCCAGCTTCGAACTGCCGACCGGCACCATCACCGCCCTGGTGGGCGTCAACGGCTCGGGCAAGTCGACCTTGTTCAAGGCGATCATGGGCCTGGTGCGCCTGGCTTCGGGGCGCATCACGGTCATGGGCATGCCCGCCGACCAGGCCCTGCGCCGCAAGCTGACCGCCTATGTGCCCCAGGCCGAAGAGGTCGACTGGGACTTCCCGGTACTGGTGGAAGATGTGGTGATGATGGGCCGCTATGGCCACATGGGCCCGTTGCGCATCGCGCGGCGGGCCGACCATGCGGCGGTGGAGGCGGCGCTGGCCCGGGTCGATATGAGCGCGCTGCGCAAGCGCCAGATCGGCGAGTTGTCCGGCGGCCAGCGCAAGCGGGTGTTCCTGGCCCGCGCCCTGGCCCAGGACAGTCAGGTCATCCTGCTCGACGAGCCCTTCACCGGCGTCGATGTGAAGACCGAAGACCAGATCATCCAGTTGCTGCGCGAACTGCGCGACGAAGGCCGGATCATGCTGGTGTCCACCCACAACCTCGGTTCGGTTCCGGAGTTCTGCGACCGCGTGGTGCTGATCAAGCGCACCGTGCTGGCCAGCGGACCGACCGACGAAGTCTATACCCGCGACAACCTGGAACGGGCCTTTGGCGGCGTGCTGCGCCACTTCGCCCTGCTGCAGACGGAGGGCAGCGACCGGCCGCCGGTGAGCGTGTACAGCGACGACGAGCGTCCGTTGATCCTGCGTGACGGCCTGCCGGCGCGGCGCGAGTCCAGCACTGACGACGAGGCGCCCCGTGATTGAACTGTTGCTCGAACCCTTCGCCTACGGCTACATGCGCAACGCCATGTGGGTGTCGGCCCTGGTCGGCGGTGTCTGTGCCTTTCTGTCCTGCTACCTGATGCTCAAGGGCTGGTCGCTGATCGGCGATGCCCTGTCCCACTCCATCGTGCCCGGCGTGGCCGGCGCCTACATGATCGGCCTGCCGTTTTCCCTCGGTGCGTTCTTCGCCGGCGGACTGGCTTCGCTGGCACTGCTGTTTCTGCAACGGCGTACGCGACTCAAGGAGGACGTGGTGATCGGCATGATCTTCACCTCGTTCTTCGGCCTTGGCCTGTTCATGGTGTCGCTGTCGCCGACCTCGGTGAACATCCAGACCATCGTGCTCGGCAATATCCTCGCCATCACCCCCGGCGACACCCTGCAACTGGCGATCATCGGCTGCGTGACCCTGGTGGTGCTGCTGGCCAAATGGCGTGACCTGATGCTGACCTTCTTCGACGAAACCCAGGCCCGCGCCGTGGGTATCCAGCCGACCCGCCTCAAGGTGCTGTTCTTCGCCCTGCTCTCGGCCTGTACGGTCGCGGCGTTGCAAACCGTCGGCGCGTTCCTGGTGATCTGCATGGTGATCACCCCCGGCGCCACCGCCTACCTGCTCAGCGACCGTTTTCCGCGCCTGCTGGTCATCGCCGTGGCCATCGGCACCCTGACCTGCTTCTTCGGCACCTGGTTCAGCTACTACCTGGATGGTGCCACTGGCGGGGTCATCGTGGTCCTGCAAACACTGATCTTCCTGCTGGTATTCGTCTTCGCCCGCAAGCATGGCCTGCTGGCCGCCCGCCGTCGCCGCCGCCAGGCCCTGGAGGCACAGCCATGAACCTGCTGCTGGAACCGTTCAGTTTCGACTTCATGGTCAACGCCATGCTGATCGCCGTGCTCATCGCCATCCCCATGGCGCTGCTCTCATGCTTCCTCGTGCTCAAGGGCTGGGCCCTGCTCGGCGATGCGATTGCCCATGCCGTGTTTCCCGGCGTGGTGATCGCCTACATCGTGCAGATTCCCTATGTCATCGGCGCCTTCGCCGCCGGCATGTTCTGCGCCGTGAGCACAGGGTTTCTCAAGGCCAACAGCCGGATCAAGCACGACACGGTGATGGGTATCGTCTATTCCGGCATGTTCGGCCTGGGGCTGGTGCTGTACGTGAAGATCCAGTCCAGCGTGCACCTGGACCACATCCTGTTCGGCGACATCCTCGGCACCACGGGCCAGGACCTGCTCATGTGCGCCGGCATTGCCCTGGTCACGGCGCTGATCGTCGGCGGCAAATGGAAGGACCTGATGCTGTACACCTTCGATCCCGTGCAGGCCCACGCCGTGGGTTTGCGCACCGGCTGGCTGCACTATGGCCTGCTCTGCCTGATTTCCCTGGCCGTGGTCGGTGCGCTCAAGGCCTCCGGCGTGATCCTGGCGATTGCCCTGCTGATTGCCCCCGGAGCCATCGCCGCCCTGCTTACCCGGCGCTTCGGCGCCATGCTGTGGCTGGCCGTGGCCATCGCGGTGGGTTGTGCCCTGGTTGGCGTGTACCTGTCGTTCTTCCTCGACAGCGCCCCCGCCCCGACCATCGTGCTGGTGTTTGCGGCGGTATTCGTGGGTTGTCTGTGCCGGCGGTCGGCCCGTGCCTGAGGTGATTATTCAGTCCTGGCGTTTCCCTTGGCCCGCCAACCTTTAGGGCAACTCGTCGGCGCGCCGCGAATCGCACTGAGCGCCTGCGCCACAGGCCACGTCGTACCTATGTACTCACTGCTGTACCCACTGCAACCGATACGAGGTGAAGGACCATGGCCAATAACCAGGGCAAACCGGCGCACTCCAACCCGGGCAATTTCGCCAATGACCGGCAGAAGGCGGCCGAGGCCGGCCGCAAGGGCGGGCAGGCGTCCGGTGGCAATTTCGCCAACGACCGCCAGCGCGCGTCGGAGGCCGGTCGGCTTGGCGGGCAGAACAGCCACGGTGGCGGGCGCAAGAGTCAGTAATCAAAGGCCTGTCGGCTAGCCGATTGATAACTTTTTGGGGCTGCTTTGCAGCCCTTCGCGAGCAAGCTCGCTCCCACGATGTGGTAGTGGCCGCAAAGCGGCCCCAATGGTCTTAATCGACGCGATCCGGCTCCGCTGGCGAGATGGCAAACGCACTCTGGATAAAATGCTCCAGCTCATCGGCCTGGAGAATCTCGATGGACAGCTGCCCGAAGCGCTTGGGCAGCCAGATGATCCGCACCCCGCTCGGAGAATCAAGCTGCTCGCGAGCGAGCGGCTTGCCGTTCTCGTCCTCGGGTTGTTCGCCCTTGGCCAGCAGTTCGTCGTAGGCGACGAGGATATCCGGCGTGGTGTAGCACTGCCGGTAGATGGTGCCCTCGCCGCTGCGCTGCATCAGTTCGAGCAGGTTGCCGGCCAGCGGCTGGACCAGGATGAAACGCTCGCTGCCGAACAGCACCACCGCATAGCGCACGTGCAGGCCGTCGCGCTGCCAGGTAAAGGGGCGCGACACCCTGGCCGAAAACACCCGGGCGTAGTGGGTGCAGGCGGCTTCGAGGTCGTTGACCAGGATGTCGATGTGACTGAATTTCAGCTCCATGGCAGGGCTCTCGCAAACGACTGATGGCGCAGGGTAACGCCATCGTCGCAAGTGGCAAAGCCCGTCAGTGATGCCATAGGCCGTTACTTGGCGAACAACTGGCCAATGTCCTTGAACGCCTTGAACTCCAGGGCGTTGCCGCACGGATCGAAGAGGAACATGGTGGCCTGCTCGCCCACCTGGCCCTTGAAGCGGATATAGGGCTCGATCACGAACCGCGTGCCTGCGCTGGTCAGTCGCTCTGCCAAGGCCTCCCACTGCTCCCATTGCAACACGATGCCGAAGTGCGGCACGGGCACGTCGTGGCCGTCTACCGGGTTGCTGTGCACACTTTCCTGGGACGAGGTTTTCGGATGCTCATGAATCACCAACTGGTGACCATAGAAATTGAAATCGACCCACTGGGCCGCCGAGCGCCCCTCTTCCAGGCCGAACACATCGCGATAGAAAGCACGGGCCGCAGCCAGGTCGTAGACCGGAATGGCCAGGTGGAAAGGAGAAAGGCTCATCAGACGCTCCAGGGCAATATTGTTATCGAGGACGGCGTGGCGACTTCGCCGCTCGGAAATCCATGCTACGGCTCGGCTTTCAATAAAAAAAACAATATGATTTTTCGGTTAGCACAAAGGAAATCTATGAATGATCCGTGAGCTGAAGACCTTCATCTCCGTCGCCCGCGAGGGCACCTTCGCCGCAGCCGGCCAGCGCATCGGCCTGACCCAGGCAGCGGTCAGCGCGCAGATGCAGCGCCTGGAAGCCGAATTGGGGTTCGATGTGTTCGATCGCACCGGACGGGCCGCACACCTCAACAAACGGGGTCAGCACTTGCTGTTGCAGGCGCAGGAACTGTTGCAGATGTACAGCACGCTGGGCTCGCAACCCACAGGTCCACAGGTGTCGACACGGATCAGTATCGGCGCCATCGCGTCGGTGCAACGCAGTCTGTTGCCGATGGCTCTCACCCGCTTTCATCGCGAGTTCACGCAGTGCCGGACCCGCGTCCTGCCAGGGGTGTCGATGGAGTTGGTGAACCTCGTGGATGCCGGCGAGCTGGATCTGGCAGCCGTCATCCGTCCCCCCTTTTCGTTGCAGAGCGACCTGGCCTGGACCACCCTCGCCCGCGAACCCTATCGCTTGATCGTGCCGGCGAGCGTCAAGGGTGAAGACTGGATCGAACTGCTGGGCAAGCATCCGTTCATCCGCTACGACCGCGCGTCGTTCGGTGGTCGCCAGGTCGATCGCTTCCTCCGGCAACTGCACATCGCCCCGCGCGAGGTATGCGAACTTGACGAGCAGGAAGCAATCATCCAGTTGGTCGCCAATGGCCTGGGTGTAGCCCTGGTGCCTGAAACCCGTGCCTGGCCCAAAGGGGTACGCGCCCTGGACCTTGGCGAGCATGGATTTCATCGTGACGTCGGCCTGGTCCACAGGGCCAACCTGCATCTGGACCCCACGGTGAAAAGCCTGGCGGACTACATCATCGCCTCGGCACAGACCCCCTGAGCCAGCCCCTTACATCCACCCCGCCAGCACCACCGGCAGCCACACGAACGACAACACCGTCGAGCACATCACCACATTCGCCACCTGCTCCGGCGAGCGGTTGGCGCGCACCGCCAGCAGGTAGTTGAACACCGCCACCGGCATCGCCGACTGCATCACCAGGATCGCCCGCTCCAGGGTTTGCAGGTCGAGCAGCACACCGATGCCCCAACCCACCCCGGCACCGAGAACGATGCGCAGGGCACCGATCAGCATGCCGCTGGCCACGTCGCTCAAGCGGATGCTGGCCAGGGACACGCCCAGGGTCAGGAGCATCAGCGGGATGGTCATGCCGCCCAGCAGGTCGACGGTATTGCCCAGCCACAAGGGCAGCTTCAGGTCGAAGAAGATCAACGGCAGGGCCAGCACCAGGCTGATGACGATGGGGTTCTTCACCAGCGACCGCAGGTTTGCCGCACCGCCCGAAATGGCGATGCCGAGGGTGAACTGGAAGCTCGACAGGGTCAGGAAGAACGCCACCGCCAGGGCCAGGCCCTGGTCACCGAAGGCATACAGCGCCACCGGCAGGCCCATGTTGCCGGTGTTGGGGTACATGAACGCCGGCATCAGCACCCGCCAGTGCTGGCGAAACGCGCGGCTGACCAGATAACCGATGACGGCCATGGCCAGCATGCACAACACGCAGGCCAGGGCCATGCTGGCGAAGGCGGTGGGATCCAGGCGGGTACGGTGCAGGGTCGACAGCACCAGGGACGGGGTGCCGATGGTCATCACCAGGCTGGCGATAAAGTCCGTGGGGTAGGCATTGCCGCGGCGCGCCCAGATAAAGCCGATGCCGGCGACGATGAAAACCGGTGCCAGAACGGCGAACAGCGAAGCCAGCATGGGGCGTGTTCCTTGGCAAAACGGCCATGCTAGGGGGGTGTGGCTATCTGTTGCAAGAATTTGCGGCGGGTGTCGCAGTTGATGATTTGATTGCTGCGTGGGTATCTACAACTTTTTTGATGTCGTGGTGACCATAGGGCGCTTGTCGGGACACCGGGTCAGGGCTGGCAGGCGCATGCCGGTGTTTCTCTAGCGTCCTCAAGATCGAGCGCCGCCCGCGCGGCGCATCGCGGCTAACAGCCGCTCCCACATCTGTTGCA
>NZ_JBMDIJ010000099.1:0-18967 GCF_057808595.1 Pseudomonas sp. FG98
CGGCCTCATCGCTGGCAATGCCAGCTCCCACAGGTTCCTGTGTCTGGCCTGGATCATGCGGCTGGCCTGGAACCCTGTGGGAGCCGGCTTGCCGGCGATGAGGCCGGCATGGGCACCGCTCAAAACTGCTCGGCCTCCACTCGATCCCGACCACCCTGCTTGGCCGCATAGACCCCCGAATCAGCACGCAACAACAAGGCATCGGCGCCCTCCCCCGGGCGCCAGCCGGCCACGCCGAAACTGGCGGTGACACGTCCCACGCCGTCCACCGGTACGCTGCGCACCCCCTGCCAGAGCTCCAGTGCCAGGGAGTGCGCCTGGCTGGCGTTGCTGCCCGGGCACAGCACCATGAACTCCTCGCCACCCAACCGGCAGAACACATCGGTACGCCGCAGCCGATGGCTGATGCGCTGGCACAAGCTCTGCAGCACCAGATCGCCCACGGCATGACCAAAGCGGTCGTTGATCTGCTTGAAGTGATCGATATCGAGCATGATCACCGCCAGGTCCTGGCCTCCGCGTTGCGCCCGCTCCAGCTCGGCCTTGAGCCGTTCCTGGAAGTAGCGGCGGTTGTGGATGCCGGTCAGGGAGTCGGTTACCGACAGGGCGCGCAATTCTTCCTCGACCCGCTTCAGGTCGGAAATATCCGTCAGGTAGCCATGCCAGAGCGTCCCACCATCGGCCAGCGGCTCCGGCGTCGCCTCCCCGCGCACCCAGCGCAGTCCGGCCTTGGGCAGTTGCACGCGGTACTCCTCGCGCCACGGCGTCAACTGGTCGGCGGACTCGCGGATCGAGAAGCGCACCCGCGCCAGGTCATCCGGGTGAATGCGCTCGAACACCGTGGTCGCATCCTGGCGCAGCAACTCCGGATCCACTTCGTAGATATCCCGCAGGCCTTCGCTGGAGTAGCTGAAGCACGAAGTACCGTCCGGGTTGAGGCGGAACTGGTAGATCCCCCCCGGCACCTGGGCGGTGAGCTTATCCAGCAGACGGTCACGGGCTTCCAGCGCCTCGTGCACACGCTTGCGCTCGGTGATGTCGATGCAGATCGCCAGGTGCCCGACCCAGAGCCCGTACTCGTCGAGCACCGTGGTCACCAGCATATTCGCCGCCAGCAGGCTGCCATCCTTGCGCCGCAGGGTCCATTCGCCAGGTTCTTCATCGACATTGGGCAGGCTGTCCACCAGCATCGCCTGGCTGCCACTGATCTCGCGGCCGAAACGCAGGCTCATGGAGCGTGCCCGCTCGCGCACCTCTTCCGGCAACAGCAGGCTTTCGAGGGTCAGCTTGCCCACCGCTTCCTCGCAGCTGTAACCAAGCATGCGTTCGGCGCCGGCATTGAAGGTGCTGATCATGCCGTGCAGGTCGGTGGCGATGATCGCCACCTGGGTTGCCGCATCCAGCACGCTGCGCAACTGGTTGTGGGTATCACGCAGGCTTTCCTCGCTGACCCGCAGTTCGGCGGTGCGCTGCTCGACCAGGGTCAGGGCGCGCTGGCGCTGGCTGAACAGGCTGAACAGCAAGGCACTGAGCAACAGGCTGAGCAGCCCGCCGACGAACACCACGGCAGCGACCGAGGAGCGGTTGTCCTGAAGGAATTCCTGGCTCGGCGACATATCCAGCTGGTAGGAGTGGTCGGCCAGGTGCAGGACCTTGCGCACCCGCAACGGCGAATCGGCCGCTTCGTTACCCGACTGGAACAGGGCTTCCGGGCTGGCCTGCGAGGACAGGTCGAGAATCCGCACCACCAGGTTGTCTTCACTGGCGCTGGGCAAACCGTCGGCCATCAACTGGCGCATGCTCAGCACGGTCATCACATAGCCCTTGGGCTCGCCGTCGACGGCATTCATCGCGAACACCGGAGCGACCATCAGCATGCCGCGGGTATAGGCCGGCTCCACGCCGATCAGGTCGAGGGGCGCGGACACCGCCATGGCCCCGGGCGTCACCGCACGCCGCAGGGTATCGCCACGCACCTGCTGGGACAGCAGATCGAAACCCAGCGGCGGCGGCAGTTGATTACGGGTCTGGCTGAACAGCACCGGGTAATACAGCGGCCGCACCCGCGAAGGCTGCAACGCGCCCCCCTCGCCCAGTTCGCGAATGGAGAAGGTGCTGCCGAACAGCTTGCGCGAACGCTGCTCGAAGGCCGCGCGCTCCGCATCGCTGACCCGCGGCGCCCAGGAATAGGCCTGGGCACGGTGCAGCAAGGGACCGACGTAGCCATCGAACTCGTCGCGGGTGATTTCCTCGGCATACACGAAAAAACGCCGCAGACCATCCAGGCGTTGTACCTGGTCCTGCAGGCGTTCTTCGATGCGGCTGTAGCGCTCGTTGGCGAGCAGCTCGAAGCGTTGCACCAGCTGTTGCTGGTAGAGCTTGTTGGCGGCGAGCGCCAGCAGGGCGGTCAGCAGGCCACCGACCACCAAGGCAACGAAGGCCACCAGCCAGGCGGATGCTTCCTCGCTGATGAACCCAAGCATCTTCTGGCGCAAGACAGGCTTCGACATGACAACACACTCACGACGCCGGCCGGAAACGGCCCTCAAGGCTCTCTTCAATAATAGCTAGTTGCCACATCGTCGAGTACCTTGAAGGAGTCATGGCGATCACCGTGCCTGAATGCGCCAGGCCCGGTGGATCTTGCTGTTGCGGGCAAAGTCCGGGTCAAGGGTGGTGGCGCTGATTTCCTCGATGGCGTAGCGCGCCTGCAGGTTCTCGTCGAGCTGGAACTTGCGGAAGTTGTTGGAGAAGTACAGCACGCCACCCGGGGCCAGACGTGCAACCGCCAGGTCGAGCAGTTGCACATGGTCGCGCTGCACGTCGAACACCCCTTCCATGCGCTTGGAGTTGGAGAAGGTCGGCGGGTCGATGAAGATCAGGTCGTACTGCTCGCGATTGCCTTGCAGCCAGGCCATCACGTCGCCCTGTTCGAGACGGTTCTTGTCCGAGTAGCCGTTGAGCGACAGGTTGCGCCGCGCCCAGTCCAGGTAGGTCTTCGACAGGTCGACGCTGGTGGTGCTGCGCGCACCGCCCTTGGCCGCATGCACGCTGGCCGTGGCGGTGTAGCAGAACAGGTTGAGGAAGCGCTTGCCGGCCGCTTCGCGCTGGATGCGCATGCGCATCGGGCGGTGGTCGAGGAACAGGCCGGTATCGAGGTAGTCGGTCAGGTTGACCAGCAGCTTGACCCCGCCTTCGCTGACTTCGAGGAACTGCCCCTGGGTGTTCTGCCGCTCGTACTGGCGGGTGCCGCTCTGCCGCTCGCGGCGCTTGACCACCACCTTGCTCTGGTCGACACCCAGCGCCTGCGGAATCGCCGCCAGCGCATCGAACAGACGGGCCTGGGCCTTTTCCGGATCAACCGAGCGCGGCGCGGCGTATTCCTGCACATGCACCCAGCCCTGGTACAGGTCGACCGCCAGGGCGTACTCGGGCATGTCGGCATCGTAGAGGCGGTAGCAGGTGATGTGCTCGCGCTTGGCCCACTTGCCCAGTTGTTTGAGGTTCTTCTGCAGGCGGTTGGCGAACATCTGCCCGCCTTCGCTCAGGCGTGCAGGCTCGGCGGCCACGGCCTGGACCGGGCGTTCGTCGTCCTGGTTGCGCTCGCCGCTACGACGCTCGCCGGTGACGAACTGGTCCGGTTGCACCTTGATCAGCAGCAGCTTGCAGGGCAGCGCGCCGTTCCAGAAGGCGTACTGCTTGTGACTGCGAATGCCCATGCGCTTGCCCAGGTCCGGGGCGCCGGTGAACACCGCCGCTTCCCAGCCGAGGCAGGCCTGGCGCAGGCGCTCGCCGAGGTTCTGGTAGAGGTAGAGCAGGCTGGCTTCGTCGCCGAGGCGTTCGCCGTAGGGTGGGTTGCTGATTACCAGGCCTTTCTGGTTCTGGTCCGGACGCGGCTCGAAGGTGCCGACCTCGCCCTGGTAGATCTTCACCCAGTCGCTCAGGCCGGCGCGCTCGACGTTGTTGCGGCCCGGCTGGATCAGCCGCGGATCGGCCTCGTAACCGCGAATCCACAGTGGAGGGCGGGCCAGGCCGGCTTCGGCGCGGGCGCGGGCCTCGTCATGCACCTTGCGCCACAGCGCCGGCACATGGCCAAGCCAGGAGGTGAAGCCCCAGCGCTCGCGCTTGAGGTTAGGCGCGATATCGGCGGCGATCATCGCGGCTTCGACGAGGAAGGTCCCGACACCGCACATCGGGTCGGCCAGCGCCCCACCTTCGGCGGCGATGCGCGGCCAGCCGGCACGGATCAGCACGGCGGCGGCGAGGTTTTCCTTGAGCGGCGCAGCGCCTTGCTGCAGGCGGTAGCCGCGCTGGTGCAGGCTGTGGCCGGAGAGGTCGAGGGAGAGGATCGCTTCACCGCGCTCCAGGCGCAGGTGCACGCGCAGGTCGGGATTGAGCTTGTCGATCGACGGGCGCTCGCCCTGGGCATTACGCAGCTTGTCGACGATGGCGTCCTTGACCTTCAGGGCACCGAAGTGGGTGTTGTCGATGCCCGAGCCATGGCCGCTGAACTCCACCGCCAGGGTGCCGGCGGCGTCCAGGTGTTCCTGCCAGTCGACCTCGTGGACGCCGTCGTACAGATCGTCGGCGTTCTTCATGTTGAAGCGCTTGAGTACCAGCAGCACGCGGTTGGCCAGGCGCGACCACAGGCACAGGCGGTAGGCGGTTTCCATATCGGCCGAGCCGCGCAGGGCCGAGGTGTGCTCGCGCACGTCCTCCAGGCCAAGGCCGCGGGCCTCATCGGCGAGCAGGCCTTCCAGGCCTTTGGGACAGGTGAGATAGAGTTCGAAACGGTCCGACATGGGTCAATCCAGCCTTGTAGTGAAGGTGCGAGCGCATCGCCCTTCGAAGTTTGATCGGAGACCTTCTGCAAGCCTCCGAGTGGTACGACTTCGCGTACCGGGCCACCCGACGCGGTCCTTCCTGCGCTGGCAAAAAGGCTTTGATCGTCGGGCAGATGGAATAATTCTGTTGCTGTGGGTCACAAAAGTGACCCTTCGTCGTTTTATCGGCCAGCGCCGGAAAATGCTCCTGACGATGGCCTTTTGCTGCAAAGGCCGGGTAACTCCTGATGATAGTTGGCTTTACCCGGGATCTCCTTCCGTCGCAATTTTTTACTTATCCCCTCACCCATGGAAAGGTTACGTGCTTATGACAATTTGTTCGTTCACACGTCACGCCCCATTGGTTAGAACTCAACTCAGGTCGTGACCGCAACGGTACGACACTTCAGCTCGCCACGCCGGCAGCGAGCGCAAAACCGGCAGAAAGAATCTGCCCGACCTCAGACGAGGTCGACGGGACATTACAGTCAACAAATGAGGGCAGTACCCTATGAGAAGACTTAAGCGTGATCCGTTGGAAAGAGCATTTTCACGTGGCTACCAATACGGAGTCACCGGCAAATCCCGCGAGCTTTGCCCCTTCACCCTACCCTCCGTGCGCCAGGCATGGATCAATGGCTGGCGTGAAGGACGGGGCGACAACTGGGATGGCATGACCGGCACCGCTGGTATCCATAGACTCAACGAAGTTCACGCCGTTGGCTGATCGAGGAGCTTCAACCGAATAACCGCTTCACATGCGCGCCCCATCCGGGCGGCGGGCTTCGGCCCAGGGGGCCCCAAATGGGGCCCTTTTTTATGGCCGCGGATTAGCGGCCAGGCATCGCAGCAATGGCATCCACCGCTTCACGAATCAGCGCCGGGCCCTTGTAGATGAAGCCGGAGTAGATCTGCACCAGGCTGGCGCCGGCAGCGATCTTCTCGGCGGCGTGACGGCCTTCGGTGATACCACCTGCAGCGATGATCGGCATGCGCCCGGCCAGCTCACCCGCCAGGACCTTCACGGTGTTGGTGCTCTTCTCACGGACCGGGGCGCCGGACAGGCCGCCGGCCTCGTTCGCGTGGTTCAGGCCTTCGACGCCCTCGCGGCTGAGGGTGGTGTTGGTGGCGATCACCGCATCCATACCCGATTCCAGCAGCGCTGCCGCCACCAGTGCGGTTTCCTCGTCGGTCATGTCCGGGGCGATCTTGATCGCTACCGGTACCCGCTTGCCGTGGGCCAGGGCCAGTTCTTCACGGCGCACGGCCAGGGTATCGAGCAGTTGCTTGAGCGAGTCACCGAACTGCAGGCTGCGCAGGCCCGGGGTGTTGGGCGAGCTGACGTTGACGGTGATGTAGCTGGCGTGGGTGTAGACCTTGTCCAGGCAGATCAGGTAGTCGTCCACCGCGCGCTCGACCGGGGTGTCGAAGTTCTTGCCGATATTGATGCCGAGCACGCCCTTGTAGCTGGAGGCGCGCACGCGGTTGATCAGGTTGTCCACGCCAAGGTTGTTGAAGCCCATGCGATTGATGATCGCCTCGGCTTCCGGCAGGCGGAAGATCCGCGGCTTCGGGTTGCCCGGCTGCGAACGCGGGGTCACGGTGCCGATCTCGACGAAGCCGAAGCCCAGTTGGGCGAAGCCGTCGATGGCCGCGCCGTTCTTGTCCAGGCCGGCGGCCAGGCCGACCGGGTTGGCGAACTCCAGGCCCATGACCTTCACCGGCAAACGCGCCGGCGCCTTGGTCAACAGCCCGTTGAGGCCCAGGCGGCCGCCGGCACCGATCAGGTCGAGCGACAGGTCGTGGGAAGTTTCCGGGGACAGTTTGAACAACAGCTGGCGGGCCAGGTTATACATGGGCGGGCTTGGCTCTGGATTTGGAGAGGTGGCGATTATAGCCACGGCGGGCTTTGGGTGACAGGGGCTTGGCATATGGGTTGCTTGAGCGCCTGCATGGGGTCGGCATCTTCAAGACGCTGGCCAAGCGCTTTACCTGCCGGGCGACTGCACTGCGATGACCGATTTTTCCCCCTCCCCCCTGGCCTGGCTGCACGGCAGCGATGCGCCGGAAAAGACCAGCCTCAACATCGGCTTCATGGCCCTGAGCGACTGTGCGCCCCTGGTGGTCGCCGCGACCCAGGGCTTTGCCCAGCCCCATGGCCTGACCCTCAATCTCAAGCGCCAGAGTTCCTGGGCCGGGCTGCGCGACGGGCTGCTCAGCGGCGAGCTGGATGCCGTGCATTGCCTGTACGGCCTGACCTACGCCGTCCACCTGGGCATCGGCGGTGTTGCCGCAGCGCCGATGTCGGTGCTGATGGGCCTTAACCACAATGGCCAGAGCATCAACCTGTCTCCGGACTTGCGGGCCTTGGGCGTGACCACTCCTGAGGCACTGGAACGCCATGTGCACCAAAGCCGCGCAAAACTGACCTTCGCCCAGACCTTCCCCACCGGCACCCATGCCATGTGGCTGTATTACTGGCTCGCCAGCCAGGGCATTCATCCCTTGCAGGACGTCAACAGCGTGGTGGTTCCGCCCTCGCAGATGCTCGCCCACCTGCGCGCCGGTCGCATCGACGGTTTCTGCGTGGGCGAACCCTGGTCGGCCAACGCGGTGAACCAAGGCATGGGCTTTACCCTGGCCACCAGCCAATCGATCTGGCCGGATCACCCGGAGAAAGTGCTGGCCAGCACTGCCGCCTTCACCCAGCAATATCCCAACAGCGCCCGCGCCCTGGTGGCCTCGGTGCTGGCGGCCAGCCGCTTCATCGAGGAAAGCCTGGAAAACCGCCGCGCCACCGCGCGCCTGCTCAGCGCCGAAAACTACCTCGACGCACCGCTGGAGGATATCGAGCCGCGCATGCTCGGCGACTACAGCGACGGCCTGGGTAACCACTGGCACGACGCCCACGCCCTGAGCCTGCACAACGGCGGCGCGGCCAACGTGCCGTACCTGTCCGACGGCATGTGGTTCATGACCCAGTTCCGTCGCTGGGGCCTGCTGCGGGAAGATCCCGACTACCTGGGCGTGGCCCGCGAGGTCCAGCAACTCGGCCTGTATCGCGATGCCGCCACCAGCCTTGGCATCGATTGCCCGGTCGCGGTCATGCGCAGCAGCCAACTGATCGACGGTGTGGTCTGGGATGGCAGCGATCCGCGCGGCTACGCCCACGGCTTCCGCCTGCACGCTTTGTCCGACCACTAACAGGAGTTGCCCTGATGTTGCGAATCCTGTTGATCGACGACACCGAGAAGAAGGTCGGACGGCTGCGTGCAGCGCTGGTGGAAGCCGGCTTCGAGGTGATCGAGGAGTCCGGCCTGACCATCGACCTGCCGGCGCGCGTCGAAACGGTGCGTCCGGATGTGATTTTGATCGATACCGAATCACCGGGCCGCGATGTGATGGACCAGGTGGTGCTGGTCAGCCGCGACCTGCCGCGGCCGATCGTGATGTTTACCGACGAGCACGATCCGGGGGTGATGCGCCAGGCGATCCAGGCCGGGGTCAGTGCCTATATCGTCGAGGGCATCCATGCCCGGCGCCTGCAGCCGATCCTCGACGTGGCCATGGCCCGCTTCGAAAGCGACCAGGCGCTCAAGGCCCAGCTCCAGGCCCGCGACCAGCAACTGGCCGAGCGCAAGCGCATCGAGCTGGCCAAGGGACTGTTGATGAAGATGAAGGACTGTGATGAGGAACAGGCCTACACCCTGATGCGCAGGCAGGCCATGAGCAAGCAGCAGAAGCTGATCCAGGTGGCGGAGCAGATCATTGCCATGCATGACCTGTTGGGCTGATTTGTCATCAGGGCCTTATCACTTCTTGTGCCTGGCCTGGATCATGCGGCTGACCCAGCCCCCTGTGGGAGCCGGCATTGCCGGCGATGAGGCCATCAGCCTCGACATCGATCTTGCTGGTCTAGTTGTTCTTGCGGGCCTCATCGCTGGCAACGCCAGCTCCCACAAGGTCCGCGCCAGGCACCACAGGACAAACTGGCCCACCTCTTGCTAATAAATCTTCGGAAACTCCGGTAGCCAACGGCGGCTGCCCCAAAATCAAATCCGACAAAGACGTCGCTCTCCCCCTCGCCCCCATGCGAGCCGGGAAGCGGCGTTTTTTTGTTTCAGCCCCGTGAGGTGTCCCATGAATACGAGCTTCTGGAAATCCGGGCATGTCCCGACCCTGTTTGCCGCTTTCCTGTATTTCGACCTGAGCTTCATGGTCTGGTACCTGCTCGGCCCGCTGGCGGTGCAGATCGCCACCGACTTGCAACTGACCACCCAACAACGCGGACTGATGGTAGCGACGCCGATTCTCGCCGGGGCCGTGCTGCGCTTTGTCATGGGCATCCTGGTGGACAAGCTGTCGCCGAAGACCGCCGGCCTGATCGGCCAGGTGATCGTTATCGTCGCCCTGTTCAGCGCCTGGAAGATGGGGGTCAACAGCTATGAGCAAGCGCTGCTGCTGGGCGTGTTCCTCGGCGTTGCCGGGGCTTCCTTCGCCGTGTCCCTGCCGCTGGCCTCGCAGTGGTACCCGCCGCAGCACCAGGGCAAGGCCATGGGCATCGCCGGTGCCGGCAACTCCGGTACCGTGTTCGCCGCGCTGCTGGCGCCGGTACTGGCCGCTGCCTACGGCTGGAACAACGTGTTCGGCTTCGCCGTGCTGCCGCTGGTGTTGACCCTGGCGCTGTTCGCCCTGCTCGCCCGCAATGCCCCACAACGGCCGAAACCCAAGGCCATGGCTGATTACCTCAAGGCCCTGGGCGACCGCGACAGTTGGTGGTTCATGTTCTTCTACAGCGTCACCTTCGGCGGCTTCATCGGCCTGGCCAGCGCCCTGCCCGGCTACTTCAACGACCAGTACGGCCTCGACCCGGTCAAGGCCGGCTACTACACCGCCGCCTGCGTGTTCGCCGGCAGCCTGATGCGCCCGCTGGGCGGCGCCCTGGCCGACCGTTTCGGCGGCATCCGCACCCTGCTGGCGATGTACAGCGTGGCGGCGATCTGCATTGCTGCGGTGGGCTTCAACCTGCCTAGCTCGGTGGCGGCCCTGGCACTGTTCGTCAGCGCCATGCTCGGCCTTGGTGCGGGCAATGGCGCGGTGTTCCAGTTGGTGCCGCAGCGCTTCCGCCAGGAAATCGGGGTGATGACCGGGCTGATCGGCATGGCCGGCGGTATCGGCGGCTTCCTTCTGGCCGCCGGGCTCGGCGCGATCAAGCAGCACAGTGGCGATTACCAACTGGGCCTGTGGCTGTTCGCCAGCCTCGGTGTGCTGGCCTGGTTCGGCCTGCACGGGGTCAAACGCCGCTGGCGCACCACCTGGGGCTCCGCTGCCGTTACTGCGGCGCGGGTCTGAGGCATTCCCATGAGCCTGCGACTGAGCACCGCCCAGGCCAGCGCCAGCGGCCCGCGCGAGGAAAACCAGGACGCCACGCGCCTGGTCACCCCGGCGCCGGAACTGGCCGCCAGCAAGGGCTACCTGTTCGCCCTCGCCGACGGCGTCAGCCAGTGCGCCGACGGCGGCCTGGCCGCGCGGGCCAGCCTGCAGGCATTGGCCATGGACTATTACGCCACGCCGCCCACCTGGGGCGTGGCCCAGGCCCTGGATCGCCTGTTGCTGGCACAGAATCGCTGGTTGCGCGCCAATGGTGGCGGGCAGCCGCTGCTGACCACCCTGAGCACCCTGGTGCTGCGTGGCCAGCGCTTCACCCTGGCCCACGTCGGCGACTGCCGGGTCTATCGCTGGCAGACCGGGACGCTGCAGCGCCTCAGCCAGGACCATGTCTGGGACCAACCCGGCATGCAGCATGTGCTCAAGCGCGCGCTGGGTCTGGATGAACACCTGCTGGTGGACTACCTGGAAGGCGAGCTGCAACAGGGCGAGCAGTTCGTCCTGCTCAGCGATGGGGTCTGGTGCGTGCTCAACGAGCAGCAGATCGCCGGCGTACTGCGCGACCACCCGGACCTGCAGGAAGCCGCCGACACCCTGGTGCGCATGGCCCATCTGGCCGGCAGCCAGGACAATGCCAGCGCGGTCCTGGTGCGGGTCGAGGAAATCGGTAATGCCAGCCTCGGCGATACCCTGGCGCAGTTGCAGCAATGGCCGCTGCCGCCTGCGCTGCGTCCCGGCCAGCTTTTCGAAGGCTGGCAGGTGGATGCGCTGCTGGGCAAAAGCCGTCAGTCCCTGCTGTACCGCGTGCTCGACCGCCAAGGACAACCCTGGCTGCTGAAAACCCTGCCTGCCAGTCGCGAGCAGGACAGCGCTGCGCAGCAGAGCCTGCTGATGGAGGAGTGGTTTCTGCGGCGGGTGGCCGGGCGCTGTTTTCCCGAGATACATCCGGGCACCCAGCGCCAGCACCTGTACTACCTGATGCGCGAGTACCCGGGCCAGACCCTGGCCCAGCTTCAGCAGCAGGCGCCGCTGCCCCTGCCGCAATGGCTGGATATCGCCCGGCAGACCCTGCGCGCGGTGGGCATGCTGCATCGGCGCAATATCCTGCATCGCGATATCAAGCCGAACAACCTGCACCTGGGTGATGACGGCCAGGTGCGCCTGCTGGACTTCGGCCTGGCGTTTTGCCCGGGGCTGTCCGAAGACAGCGCCCACGACCTGCCCGGCACGCCATCGTTCATCGCCCCCGAGGCCTACGCCGGAGAGCCGCCCACGCAGCAGCAGGATCTGTATGCCACGGGCGTCAGCCTGTTCTGGCTGCTGACCGGGCACTACCCCTACGGCGAGATCGAAGCTTTCCAGCATCCGCGCTTCGGCACGCCGACCAGTGCCGCGCGGCTGCGCCCGGATGTACCGGAATGGCTGGAGCGCAACCTGGCCCAGGCGGTGGCCAGCGATCCGCGCCAGCGCTTCGAAACGGCCGAGCAATGGCTGTTGCTGCTCGACCAGGGCGAACATCAGCCGCTGGCGCTGCGCCCGAAACCCTTGCTGGAACGCGAACCGCTGAAGGTGTGGCGCGGGCTGGCACTGCTGTCCCTGCTGCTCAACCTGATTCTGCTGATCAGTCTGCTAAAAGGCTGACGGCGCCCTACTGATGAGGACTACACCATGAATGCAAAAGTCTGGCTGGTTGGCGCTGGCCCTGGCGATCCGGAGCTGCTGACCCTCAAGGCGGTCCGCGCCCTTAAGGAAGCCGAGGTGGTGATGCTGGATGATCTGGTCAACCCGGAGATCCTCCAGCACTGCCCGCAGGCCCGGGTGATCCGGGTCGGCAAGCGCGGTGGCTGCCGCTCGACGCCGCAGGCGTTTATCCAGCGCCTGATGCTGCGCCATGCCCGTCAGGGGCGTTGCGTGGTGCGCCTGAAAGGCGGTGATCCGTGCATTTTCGGCCGCGGCGGCGAGGAAGCCGAGTGGCTGCAGGAGCGTGGGGTGGAGGTGGAACTGGTCAATGGCATCACCGCCGGACTTGCCGGCGCGACGCGCTGCGGGATTCCCCTGACCCTGCGCGGGGTGAGTCGCGGGGTGACGCTGGTCACCGCCCATACCCAGGACGACAGCCCACTGGACTGGCAGGGACTGGCCCGCAGTGGCATGACCCTGGTGGTGTACATGGGTGTGGCGCGCCTGAAGGAGATCCAGCAAGGTTTGCTGGCTGCCGGGATGGCGCCGGGGATGCCGGTGGCGATGATCGAGAATGCGTCGTTGCCGGGGCAGCGGGAGTGTCGTAGTGAGTTGCAGCGGATGGATGTGGATGCTGGAGTGTTCGAACTGAAGAGTCCGGCGGTGCTGGTGATTGGTGAGGTGGCTGGTGTGGTGTCGGCAGTGGTTGAAGTGCAGCGTGAGGCGGTCTGATGTGTAGCGGCTAGTTCCTGATTGGGGCCGCTTGGCGGCCCTTCGCGAGCAAGCTCGCTCCCACGGTATGCGCACAAAAAGAAAAACCCGGCCGAGGCCGGGTTTTTCAGTAGGGCTTAGACCAATTACTTGGCTTGGGCTTCTACTTGAGCTTCTACGCGACGGTTAACAGCGCGACCAGCTTCGGTGGCGTTGTCGGCAACCGGACGGGTTTCACCGTAGCCAACCGACTGAACGCGGCTCGACTCAACACCGTACTGGTTGGTCAGAACGTTCTTCACGGCGTCAGCACGACGCTGCGACAGCTTCTGGTTGTAAGCGTCAGTACCGACGGAGTCAGTGTGACCTTCAACAGTGGTGCTGGTGGATGGGTACTGCTTCATGAAGTCAGCCAGGTTCTTGATGTCGCCGTAGCTGTTTGGCTTGACGACCGACTTGTCGAAGTCGAACTTGACGTCCAGCTCAACGCGAACGACTTCGGCAACAGCCGGGCAGCCATCAGCGTCAACGGTAACGTTGGCTGGGGTGTCTGGGCACTTGTCGACGTTGTCGCAGACGCCATCGTTGTCGCTGTCGGAGCAGACTTCGGCAACTGGAGCAGGAGCTGGAGCAGGAGCGGCTTTGGAGCCACCACCGAAGTTCAGGCCGACACCAACGCTTGGTGCCCACTCGGTGTCACCCTGGTCGATGTTGTACTGGGCTTCAACGCCGGCACGGGCGTAGAAGTTGTCGGTGAAGTACAGCTTGGCACCAGCGCCCAGGTTGGCGAAGGTGGAGCCGTTACGACCACCACGGCCGGTCTGGCCGATGCTCTGGTCGGAGAAACCAGCGGAGACGTATGGACGCAGCATGTCGCCTGGGTTGTTGAAGTGGTACAGAGCGTCCAGGGCGGTGTTCGAGCCCTTGATGTTCTTGCCATCTTCGCCACGAGCGTTGTGAACTTCGTCGTAGCCCAGACGCAGTTCGACGTCGTCGGTCAGGAAGTAACCAATCGAGCCACCGAACAGGTTGCCGTCATTTTTGAAGTCGCGCTGACTGTCGAAGAATTCTTTCTTGTAGAAGCCTTCAACCTCAACCGCGCCTTGGCCTTGTGCCAGAGCGCCGAAAGAAGTAGCGGCAACCAGAGAACCAATGGCCAAGCCCAAGGTGT
This sequence comes from Pseudomonas sp. FG98, assembly GCF_057808595.1. NCBI lineage: Bacteria > Pseudomonadati > Pseudomonadota > Gammaproteobacteria > Pseudomonadales > Pseudomonadaceae > Pseudomonas > Pseudomonas sp. FG98. The sequence goes on from NZ_JBMDIJ010000099.1 coordinate 13,774, forward strand.
TTTTCAATTTCATCCGTTAAATCCCCATTTGGTGATTGTTAAGCAGTCCCCACCAATATCTGGGGGACAACTCGTCGGCAAGTTTAGCAGAACCCGCCGAATCGTTAGAGAAAATTCCTTCCAGCTAAGTTTCAATCTGTCCGGAAAATTTCTCGCGAAGCTTGTCCAGCGCACGCTTGTAGCGCATTTTCGTGGCGCTCAAGCCCATGTGCATGATGTCGGCGATCTCCTGGAACTCCAGCTCTGCGACAAATCGCAGCACCAGGATTTCCCGATCGATGGGGTTCACATGAACCAGCCATCGATCCAGCCCGCCCTTCTCTTCCGGCTTCGGCGATTTCTCTTCCGAGGCCTCTTCCACCGGGTCGAGACTCAGGGCATCCATCAAACGCCGCTTGCGCCGCTCCTTGCGATACTGGGTGATGCACTCGTTATAGGTAATGCTGTAGAGCCAGGTCTTGAACTTCGATTTGCCCTCGAAGTTCTTCAATCCATACAGCACCTTCAACATCACCTCCTGACAGACATCGTCGGCGTCTCGATCGTTCCCGAGATAACGCGCGCATACGTTAAAAAGTGTGCGCTGATAGCGCCGCATGAGCTCTTCATAGGCGCGGGTAACGTGAAATAGCTCCTCATGCGAACGCGCCACCAACTCCTCATCGGTGAGTTCGCGGGGGTCGTAACGCATGGGCAGCGGTGAGGTTCTATTCAAAACAAATCAGGCCGACAGTCAGGTATTCGTCGCCGCCTGCCCAAGGGGGCAGATTTTGCGGCGGCATACATTAGCAGGATTTGCCCGGTTAGCGGCTACTGACCCGCTGCTCCAGCAGTGTCCGGTTAGACAGCGACACCAGATCGCCATCATCGGTCAGCACTACTGTCTTCACCGTACCGATCTCTTCGATCTGCCCTTCGACGTCGCCAATCCGCACTTCCTGGCCGACCTGGTAAAGCTCGCGGACATAAATGCCAGCAATGATCTGCCCGGCGATCTCGCGGCTGCCCAGGCCCATGGCCAGGGCCACGGCCAGACCAACGGTAATCAGGCCGATGACGATCACATGGTTGAGCAGATCGGTTTTCACCTCGAGCTGGCTGATGGCCACCGAGATGCTGATGATGATCACCAGGCCTTGGGCAATTCGCCCCAGCCCAGCGGCATATTCCAGGCCGATACCTTCGGCGGCGCCGCGCACCAGGCCATTGGCCACCTGGGCCAGCAGCAGGCCGGCGAGCAACACCAGCGCACCGCCGAACACCTTCGGCAGGTACAGGGCGAGCATGTCGAGGGTCGCGGAAACCCGCTCAAGACCGAGGGATTCGGCAGCGGAGACGAGGAATACCAGAAGCACGAACCAGTAGACGATCTTGCCGATCAGGGTCGAGATCGGCACCTGGATGCCGACGCGGCTGAGCATCTTGGTCAGGCCGGTGCCGCCCATCAGGCGATCGAGGCCGAGCTTGGCCAGCAGCTTGGACAGCAAGGTATCGAGCAGCTTGGCGACCACGAAGCCGAGCAGCACGACCACCAGGGCGCCAAACAGGTTAGGGATGAAGTTCGCGACTTTGGTCCACAACGCGGTCATCGCAGCGACCAGGCTCTGGGTCCAGAGATCAAGTTCCATATTCAATCGGCCTTATCAGCTTTTTTGGAAGCGGTGCGGCGAACCGGCGCAACATGCGCCGAGCCATTGTTGAGGGCGATCATCAGCGCCTGGCCCCAGCGGCCAAGCAGGCTGAACATATCGCCGGCGCCAACCTGGCGGTTGGCGGTTTTCAGGACACGCCCGAGGCAAGCGTCGTCATCCCGGTCCTGCCAGGAGGGCGACGAATTGAGCATGTCTCGCAGGGATTGTTCAAACGGATCGTGCATGGGCACCTCGCGCAATGTCTGTCAAAGACGAGACGCTCGTCCCACAGGTCACATGAAGGATGCCTACGGCAGGCTGAGATGAAACCAATGGAGCTTGTTCATCTGAACCCTGTGGGAGCTGGCTTGCCAGCGATTGCTGTGGTGAATTCACTATTGCAATCGCTGGCAAGCCAGCTCCTACAGGGACCGCGTCGTGCTTTTGATTTTGCATCAGTCAGACCCAGCGCAACCGGCGGAACAGCCACCACTGCCCCAACGCCAGGCCCAGCACCAGCAAACTGGCATAGAGGAAGCCAAGCGGGCTGTCGGAGCCCGGAATCCCGCCAACATTGATCCCCAGCAACCCGGTGACAAAGCTCATCGGCAGGAAAATGCAGGTGATGATGCCAAACCGGTACATGGTCCGGTTCATCCGCTCGTTCAGGCGGCGGTCCTCGCTTTCCAGCACCATCGCCACCCGTTCGCGGGTCAGTTCCAGCTCTTCGAGGTAGCGAATCAGGCTGTTGTTCAGCTCGTTCCAGTAATCGGCGTCGTCCTCGACGAACCACGGCCATTTGTTGCGTGCCAGTTGTGCGTAGATTTCCCGCTGCGGCGCGAGAAAACGGCGCAGACCCGCCGCCCGCCGACGCATCTGCTGCAAGGCACCATGCTCCGGGGTATACCGTTCGTCGGCTTCGAGCTTTTCTTCCTCGTCGTCGACCAGTTCCGACAGGTCGGACACCACCGCCTGGATCTTGTCAGTCAGCAATTGCGACAGGCTCAGCAGCAACTCCGACGCCGTGCGTGGGCCACGTCCTTCATCCAGTTGCTGCAACAGCTCGTCGGTAGCGCGCAACGGCCGCAGACGCAGGGAAATCACCCGGCGGTCTTCGGCGAAGATGCGCACCGACACCATGTCTTCCGGCTCGGCACCGGGATTGAGGTTGACCCCACGGAGGAACAGCAGCATCTGCGCATCAGGCAGCGCCAGCAGGCGTGGACGGGTGTTTTCTTCCAGCAGCAGGTCGCAGGAAAACTCGTTCAGCCCGCTGTCCTGGCGCAGCCAGGTCTGGGTTTGCGGGTGACCGCGGTCCCAGTGCAGCCAGAGGCTTTCCTCCGGCTGCAGGACCAGGGTGTCGAGTTCAGTCCGAGCGATAGGACGCGCACCGCCCCTGCCATCGAGAACCAGGGCATGGACCAGCCCCCACTGCGCGTTGTCTTCCTCGAACATCCCTACTCCATCGACTGTTTACGTGATTACTCGGGCATCTTCAGCGGGCTGGGCGAGATGATCACGCCGTTGTTGTCCGCGTAGACGTATTGCCCGGGGTGGAAAGTGACGCCAGCGAAGGTCACCGCGACGTTGAGGTCGCCGATGCCGCGCTTGTCGGTCTTCATCGGGTGGCTGGCCAGGGCCTGCACGCCGACGTCGGTCTGCGCCAGGACATCCACGTCCCGCACGCAACCATAAATCACCAGGCCTTCCCAGCCATTCTTCGCCGCCTTCTCGGCGAGCATGTCGCCCAGCAGCGCGCGGCGCAGCGAACCACCGCCGTCGACCACCAGGACCTTGCCCTTGCCGTCGAGATCGACCTGCTCCTTGACCAGCGAGTTGTCCTCGAAGCACTTGATGGTGACGATCTCGCCGCCAAACGAATCGCGACCGCCGAAGTTGCTGAACATCGGCTCCAGCACCTGCACCAGCTCAGGGTAGGCGTCGCACAAATCGGGCGTTACGTAATGCATGGGAAACTCCTGTCAGAACCAAGATGAATGGGTGTCGGAATTCACAATCACTGAAACGGACGAAATCTGGCAATACGGCTTTAGACCAGATTCAGGCTACACGTCGATTCCAATGCGGTCACCCTCGTAGGCCAGCTTGAACAGCTGCAGGGCCGAACAACCCGGCTGCAACGCCCGCCCGGAAGACAGGCTGAAGGTCATGCCATGCCGCGGACAGCGCAGCACATCCCCCTCCAGCGTCGCCCTGCCCAGCGGCGCGCCCTGGTGCGGACAACGGTCCTCGATCAGCACCGGACGGTTGTCCACCACCAGCAGCAACAAGCCCTGGCCATTGACCTGGAAGGTCTTGCGATAACCGTCATGCAGATTGATCAGACGCTCCAGGGCAACGAACATGGCAGGCGCTCAGCAACAATAAATGACCAGAATTCCGAAAAACGTCACATCTTAGCCGCTAACCGGCTCGGGAGAAACTTCCTCGGCAGCCGGGCGTTCCACCATCGCCAGCGGATCGCGCAACCAGCGCTCCACCAGCGGCCAGACCTGAGTCTGCGCGGGCTTGCTCACCAGCATATCCACATGGCCGAAGTTGTCGAATCCGTCCGCCACACCAAGATTCAGGAAACGCTTGTCGTCGCTGCCGATCTGCTCGAACAGCTTGCGGCAGGCCCATACCGGATCCTGGAAATCCCCAGCGCCGCCCACCGCCAGTACGGGAACCCGAACCTCGGCCAGCCCGGCCCACCAGTCATTGCCCTTCTCGCCGAAACGTCCGAACAGACCGAACCAGCGCATGCTTTCGATGGCCAGGCCGATCGGCTCGTCTTCCGGGCCGCGCTTGAGCCGCGAACCGGAGATATGCGCGAAGCGCTTGAGCAACAGGCGACCGCCCCACTCCACCGGCGGAATTTTCAGCGGCCAGTAGGTACGGCTGACCTGGGTGCCGAAGAACGCGGCACTGGCGATCAGCGTTTCATCCAGATAGCGCCCGCCCAGGGCAGCAGCCAGGGTGGTGCCGCCGAGGGAATGGCCGAGCCAGTGCGCCGCCTGTCCGGTGATTTCATGGATAAAGGCGGCGATGGCCGGCAGGTCGTAGCCGGCGTAATCGGCAACGCGGTTGCGCGCATAGTCGCGGTTGCGCGGCGACAGACCGTGGCCGCGCATTTCCGGGATCCACACATCGAAGCCGGCCCGCGCCAGATAGGCGCCCAAGCCCACGCCCTTGGGCGAAAACCAGAAGCGCCGATTGGAAAAGCTGCCATGAAGAAGAATCACCGGCACGCCCCGGGCCGACTCCTGATCGGCCATACCAAGGCGGGTCAGCGCCAGCTCGACACTCGGGTCGGGGCTGTTGCCGGCCTTCAGGCGGTAGACGTCCTCGCTCAGGTCGCCGCAACGTTCGGCCCTGAGCAGGGCCACGGGAAACAGGGTGCTGCTGCTTTGCATAGATTTCTTGCACGAAAAAGGGCAGGTTCAGGATTGGCTGGGGACCGCATCATGGCTGCCAGGTGCTTGCCTTGGGATTTTTAGCGAACTTGAGATCGAGCGCCGCCCGCGCGGCGCATCGCCGGCAACGCCGGCTCCCACATTTGT